>JAUVAN010000308.1 GCA_030591725.1 Deltaproteobacteria bacterium | reverse complement strand
CCGCCGCGATGGCGCCCAGAGTGAGGCCGGAATAATTTACGCCGATGGCGACGGTCTTGATCTGGTTGGCCAGCAGGTCGCCGGTGAGGGTGGTGTAAGAAGCCACCGTTCCGTTGTTGGGGTTACCGTCGGTCACGAGAACCAGGTAGGATTCTACCCCAGCCTCCGGGAATCCGGTGGCGTAACCAACGGACAAGTAGTTGGTCATGGCCTCGGCTGTCGGTGTGCCGCCGGAAGCTGAGAGCCCGTTTACCATGGTGCCGATGGCGGCCTCCGTACCCGTTGCCGGAGAGATGGGACAGGCCGTGTTGACTCCGCTGCTGGCATCGTTGGGGTAATAATCGAAACCGAATTCAATCTGGGTTCCTCCCCAGATACCGAGAATGTTGTTGATGGCGCCCTTTGCGTCGATGATCTTCTGGCCTGACATGGATCCCGAGATGTCCAGCAGCCACACCATGCGCACGGGCACGGCCTCGATCTCGAACTGGAATTCGTCACAGATTGCTTCACCCGTACCCGTGTCGGTGTCGCTGTCCGAATCTGTGTCGCTGTCGGTGTCACCATCGGTGTCAGTATCGGTGTCGCCGTCGGTATCGCTGTCGGCGTCGCTGTCCGAACTCGGAGTGTAAGGATTTGTGCCGGGCTCACAACCGATAGCGTAAATGAGCGTCGTTGCCAGGAAAGTAAGCAATAGATGTTTCATCGATTTTCTCCTAATCCACAATGATTTGCGGGCAGCCGAACTCGCCCTTGATCTCTTCCACATCTCCACCCTGAAGAAGGTCGCAGGCGTCGGGACAGAATTCGATCTGCTCGTGGGTCAACACATCGATCCAGCGCCAGGCGAATCCGGACGAGCAGTCCTCATCGTAAGGCACGACCGTTTCAGTTCCTGATGAATCTATGAAGAAGAAGTTCACCGAGTCGTAATCCACGTCGTTGGTGATGGTAATGTCATAGATGCAGTTGATGATCGCGCCCGCAATATCGTCGAACGCGTTTTGCAAGGTGGTCAGGTCGGTGGCCACAATCGGCACATCGTAAGGCGCCGGCATGCCGCCGGCCGCCGCGATGGCGCCCAGGGTGGACCCTGTATAATCAACGCCGATGGCGATGGTCTTGATCTGGTTGGTCAACAGGTTGTTGGTGAGGGTGGTGAAGGTGGCCGCCGTCCCACTGTTGGGAGTGCCATCGGTCACGACAACCAGGTAGGATTCGACGCCCGCCTCCGGAAAGCCGGTGGCGTAAGTGGAGGTCAAATAGTTAGTCATGGCCTCGGCCGTCGGTGTGCCGCCGTATGCTGCGAGACTGTTTACCAGGGTGGTGATGGCTGATTCCGTACCCGTTGCCGGAGAGATGGGGCAGACCGAATTAACGTCGTAGCTGGTGGCATTGAAGGGATAATAATCGAAACCGAACTCAATCTGCGACCCTCCCCATATGCCGAGAATGTTGTTGATGGCGGCCTTTGCGTCGGCGATCTTCTGGCCTATCATGGATCCCGAGATGTCCAGCAACCACACCATGCGCACGGGCACGGCCTCGATCTCGAACTGGAATTCGTCACAAATTGCTTCACCCGTACCCGTGTCGGTGTCGCTGTCCGTGTCACTGTCGGTGTCACTATCGGAGTCGCCGTCGACGTCGCTGTCCGAATCGCTGTCGGCGTCGCTGTCCGAGCTCTGAGCGTGCGGATTCGTGGTCTTCTCGCAACCAAACATGATCAAAGACATGAAAAACATCAACACCAGATACTTCATCGCACACCTCCACAAAAGAAATTGGCCTACCATTTAGTTTGACGACGGCTACGCGCAAACTTCCGATAATAATTTATATATAATATTTATATATTCCAGTCACGTTGAAAAAATGCACCGCCTGAAATGATGATGTTTCATCCGGCCCGTGTTTGCGGTATGAAATAAAACAACTTTCTTATTAAACGAAGGGCATGAGCCGATGACAGTGAAAGGTCCCATTTCCGCGTTCATGGACACCCATTTTCTTCACTTCAACGCAAGGGAGGTGGTGGACGCCTCAAAAGCGTACCGGACTCACCTGGAGGCCGGGGGAAAGATGCTCGTCGCCATGGCGGGCGCCATGAGCACTGCAGAGATCGGAATAAGCCTCGCGAGGATGATCCGAGAGGACAAGGTGCACGCCATCTCGTGCACTGCGGCAAACCTGGAAGAGGATGTTTTCAATCTGATCGCCCACGACGAGTATGAATTGCTGCCGGGATATCTGGATCTCTCCCCGCAGGATGAGCTCGAACTCAGAGACAGGGGGTTCAACCGGGTCACGGACACAGCCATCCCCGAAACCGTTTTTCGGCACCTTGAAAAAGAGTTCATCGGCGAATGTAAAAGAGCGCACGAGGAGAAGCAGCGCCTTTTCCCGTTCGAGGTTTTCTCCAGGATCCTGCTGTCGGGGCGACTTGAACAGCACTATCAGATACCAGTCGAGAGATCCTGGCTGTACGCCGCATGCGAGAAGGGCATCCCGGTCTACTCCCCGGGCTGGGAGGACAGCACGCTGGGCAACATTTTCGCGGCTCGCGTCATCCAGGGAGAGCTGCCGGATCACCTCATGCTGAAGACCGGCACCGAACAGATGGAGCACCTGGTTGGATGGTACCGGAAAAACGATCCGAACTGCTCGATCGGGTTCTTCCAGATCGGCGGAGGGATAGCCGGCGACTTCGCCATTTGTGCGGTGCCGCTCATCCTGCAGGATCTGGAACTGGATCATGGATTCTGGGGCTATTTCTGCCAGATAAGCGATTCGACAACGTCTTACGGTTCGTACTCCGGCGCGGTGCCCAACGAGAAGATCACCTGGTCCAAACTCGATGTGAACACCCCCAGGTTCACGATCAATTCGGACGCGTCCATTGTGGCGCCGCTGATCTTCTCTTACGTGCTCGGCGACTGACGCGTCAGTCCGTGAACAGGTCCAGGTAAAACGCCAGGGGCGATGAGTGGCCGCGCGTATCCCCGATTTCGCACCCGCAACCGGAAGTGCCCGGCTTGAAGGTCTGAGACCCCGCGTCATCGCCGGTGTCCGTATCACCGTCCGAATCCGAATCACTGTCCGAGTCAGTGTCGGAATCGGTGTCGGAATCCGTGTCGGTGTCGGAATCCGTGTCGGTGTCGGAATCCGTGTCGGTGTCGGTGTCCGAATCGGTATCAATATCGCCGCCCAGCGAGATGTTCTCCACCGCGTCGAGATCGTAGCCGGCATATGCGGTGTTGAACGTACCGCTCCCGGTGTCGATGATGCGGACGAACCGGATCGAACTGAAACCGCTGCCGTTCAGGTCTCCAGTAACGTCTCCGGTGCCGGAGGCGATCTGCACGAAGGATCCGTCCTGGTCGTTCGACACCCAGATCTCGATGGGATCCGAGCTGCCGGTGCCGCTGACCACGTTGATGTCCGGGCCGACGATGTCCGACACGAGAGTGTCCATGCCCATGTCCAGGGTGATGGTCCCCCCCGGGCTCATGGAGTAGAACAGATTGTCCGGAGGTCCGAGGGCATCGGAGGTCAGGGTCTCGTTGTCGTATCCGATGAACTGGTAGACGGTGGTGGGTATCTCCTGCGGCATGGTCATCCGATTGATGGAGATGGCGTCGAAGGACCCGCCCGGGTACAGCTCGAAATCCACCTGTATCGTCCCGCTCAAAGGAACCGTGACGCCGGTCAGTGTGACAGGCTGGTATCCGTTGGCCGATGCCGTGATATCGTAGGTCCCCGGCAGGAGGATTCTGTGGAAGTCGCCCAGGTCCGAATCGGTGAAGACCGGTTCGCCCTCTGGTTCGATGGAGATGCGGGCAAACAACGGTGTTCCGGTATTGGCGTCGGTGACTATCCCCTCCGCGCCGACCAGCGCCCATGCGAGGAAATCGGCGACCCCGGGGCCGTGAATACTCCACTGGGGATCAGTGTCGGAAATGAGTTCGATGGTCCAGTCGAAGGTTCCCTGGGTCCCGAGGGACCAGTCGTTCACGTCCCCGGAGATGGCGTACCAGTCCCACCCGAAGACCACGTTGTAAGAGGAGATTCCCTTGTAGGAGTATCCGATGTCGTCGAACAGAACATCATCGAGCGGGTAGTGGGGTTTGTAATTCCAGGCGGCGTTAACATACGGGGCATCTGTATGGTAGGTGAGGCCCAGGTTGAAGCTGTTGTTCTGGCTCACGTCCCGGAGGGCAATTGTCTCAGGCTCGGAGAACGGGTACGGACCGCCGGCGACCCAGCCGAACCCCAGATTGCGGTTCATGTCCACGCCGTTTGCGTTTTGTCGGTCGGACTTGAACAACGGGGCGGAGGTGTAGGACATGTAGCCGTCCGGGTTGACCAGGGGAATGAAAAGAATTTCTGTTCCGTCGATGAGATCATCTGCCAGACCGCCGCTCCCGTAATCATTGATCAGCCAATCGATTATTGACATCACGGTAGTAACGCTCATGCACTCGTTGCCGTGGATGGTTCCGATGATCCGGATCTCGGGCTCGGCGGATTCGACGCCGGGAGAAGATGAAACACGGAGCGCCCACAGTTCGCGGCCCTCGACGGATGTGCCGATGGAGAAGAAGTCGGTGATCCCCGGGTTGGCAGTGGCGTACGCCTGCAGGGTATTTCCGATGGCCGTGTGAGTCGGGAACGCCGCGCATGAAGTGAGTGACTTCTTGGGGATCTTCGCGTGGGCGGAAAAGCCGGCCGCAAAAATCGTGACAAAGATACTCACCAGTAGAACGTTGCGCATGTGCCCACTATAGCAGAAAAATGATCCGGGCGACCACAGGGGGATCGCCCCTACTTGCCGCCGGCGGCGCGTTCCTTCGCGGCCTGCACCGTTCTTTGAAGAACTTTCTCGGTGAAACCACCCTGGTAAGGCTGGGAGTCGACGAAGAAGGTGGGGGTTCCCTTGACCTTCCTCTTCTTCGCCTCCTTCATGTCCCGCCGGATGACGCGCATCACCCGCTCGAAACCCATGCACCTCTCGAACACGGTCATGTCCAGTCCTATCCGGGCCGCAAGGTGGTCGACGTTCACGTCGGATGCTCGCACCGAGTCCTGGATGGAAAACAGGGCGTCGTTCATCTCCCAGAATTTGTCCTGCTCT
>JAUVAN010000125.1 GCA_030591725.1 Deltaproteobacteria bacterium | reverse complement strand
TCCCAGCCTGGTGTCGGGGTTGCAGCGCGGGTACGAGCACTTGAATCGGGCGTGCAGCGAGCGCTCCGGATCCGTGTGAACCTCGGCATTGTAACCGGAATAGAGTACCGTCTCCGGATACCGATCCAGCATCTCCAGCATCTTGTCGCGGGTGCGGTGAAAAGCCTCCGCGTCCATTGTGAGCTCACCCGTGGAGCCGCCCGTCGGCGAGAACATATTGAAGTGAACCTTTCCCCCACACGCCGCAATTCGCTCCACCACCGACCCGACCTGGTCGATGTTTCGTTTTGTGAACGTGTAGACGAAGACCGCCCGCTCGTCATCACCGAAGCTCTTGAGCTGCTGGTCGAGGCATGCCCGACCGCGAAACTTTTTGGACTCCTCGTCGTCGCCCCATACAGAGATGTGAATCCGATATCCGATATCCCTGGGGAAAGGTTTCAGCCCGTTGCTTGCGATGGCGCCGAGGGGGATGACATCGTAGCAGACCTTGCACAGCTCGGGTACGAGAGACGGTTCCGCGCCGGCGAGGACAACGAAGGTGATCCCCCGCTCCTTCTCCGCGGTGAGGAGCGCGCGCCACTTTTCAGTGTCCATCTCGTCCTTGGCGTACTGCTTGTCGCCCTGGTAATAATAGCAACCCTCGCACTTGAGGTTGCAACGGCAGGTCATGTCGTAAGTGGACTCACGCAGGAAGAAGTACTGTTTTACCTTGTTCCAGCGCTCATCTGTTACAGGATCGGAAAGGATCTGCTTGAAGGTAACGCCCACGATCGGCTAACCCTTCTTGCTGCCAATGTACTCGGTGATCTTGGCCAGTGTGGTCAGTTGTCCGAAATCGTCCTCATCTATCTTGATGCTGAACTCATCCTGTAAAACAACCACTATTGTCGTCAATTCCATGCTGTCTATCCCCAGGTCCTCGATGAGGTCCAGATTGGGATCGAATGTCTCGGCGGAGACATCCTTGAGCTTGAGTTCGTTGATGATGATTTCTGCAATTCGGTTTTTCATCTCACTCTTGTCCTATAACGGTCTACTGTCTTTAATGACGTGTTCAAGTCATGCTAGCGGGGTGGGAACCTACCACAATCATTTGCTTTCGCCAACTTTCGTTTTGCACCTTTTCAAGGAAATACCACGAAAGTCGGTTTTTTATTCTATTTGTCGCCCGAGATCCAGCCAGACAACCTCTTTTAGCGCCTCGACGGTCGCCCCTTCCGCCGCTGATTCAACAATGAAATCACGCATGAAGGACCTGAAATATTTTCCTTCGGCCGCGCGAACGCGATATTTCACAATCCGATTCTGAGTGAGCAGAGGAGTGAACTCGATTCCATTGATGCGACCGTCCATGAGGTGGAGCGCCGCGGCCATACCGAACCGCATTTTGGAGTTGCCGATAGTTCCGAATGCGTAGTTGCCGACGCTGTAGACGATGGGCCGTCCCCTGTACATTGCCACGGGCTGGTACTGATGAGGATGGTGTCCGATCACCACATCGGCGCCGAAGTCGATACAGGCCCGCCCGATGGCACGCTGGCGCTCGTTCACCGGTTTGTAGTTCGAGCCCCAGTGCACCACCACGGCAACCACGTCGGCCCCGGAGCGCATTCGTTCGATATCCTCGAGGAGATCGGAATAATCGAGCCGGGCGGATCCGGACCAGCTCCGAAACGGAGCGTCCAGAGCGAAGGCGCCTGTCCATACTCGCCACTGCAACTGGTCCTGCATGTAGGAAAGCACCCCCAGTCGCCCGCCGGAGGTCTCGATGACAATCCCCCGCCGCGCCGCCGCTTCGGACATGCCCGCGCCGATGTGAGCGATCCCCTCCCCGTGCAGGTTGCGAAGGGTGTCGAGAAGCCCACGTCGCCCGTAGTCGTGGGAGTGGTTATTGGCCAGGGTCACCACGTCGATCCCGGCGCGCCGCATCTCGGGGACCGCGTCCGGATGGATCTTGTAGGTGTATTTCTTGGGAAGCGGCCAGGGCCGGTTGCTGGTCGTGATTGGCGCCTCCAGGTTTGCCAGCACAGCGTCATGGGACGCAAGGAGCGTGAGTGTCCTCGAATATGGATATCCGTATCCGTGCTTCTCGAGGTACGGGAGCGCACGATCCGTGGGGGCGAAGTCTCCCAGGAAGAGCACCCTCCCGGTCTCGTCTCCACGAACCGAGGGGAAGGACATCTCCGCCGGAGCGGGCACGTCCACGGGCGGGTTGTAGAAGGACCAGAACGCAACCCACAGGACCGCCAGAAACAGCATGCCCGCCAGGCCGATGAGGAAGGCGCGGAACAGGGCCGCAAGCGTTTTCAAGAAGTTCCGCCCACGCAAAGGTCCAGGTAGTCGATCTCTGCGGCACACCGTTCCCCGTATTCGTTCCAGCTCGGACACGGAAGATCGATCAGGCAAAAGTATAGTTCCGCCATCCTGTCCCCGCAGCCTATCGATTCATGGCGCTCCATGGCCTCGTTGCACTCGTCCTGGCACTCGCTCCAGCTGAACATCTGACCGCTCACGTAGCTACAATCCTCCGAAGCGCCGCAGTACTGGTCGCAGATGCTCTCCTCCTCCTCCTCGTGGCAGGCGGACGCCGCGAAGATCAACGCGGTTACCATCATCAAGAAAGACACTCTATATAAACTCTTCATGCTCCCGCTCCTTTCCATCCACCGTCCCCGCTGTCGGGACCCGCATCTGCGGAGTCGCCGCTCTCGTTGTCGTCAAAGCCGTCCGCGCAGTCGGGATCCGCCGAATCGGTGAACCCGTCATCATCGTTGTCAATATTATCGTTGCACTCGCTGTCCCCGAAACCGGTCTCCCTGTCGCCCGGTGAACAATTCGGATCGTCGGCGTCGGTCCAGCCGTCGCCGTCGTTGTCGATGCCGTCGTCGCAGTTCTCTCCGACCAGGTCGCCCATGTACCAGAACCTGATGAAGTTGTCGTCCGAGCCGCTGACCAGGAGCTGGCCGTTGGACGAAAAATCCAGGCTGTTGACCGGCCCGGTATGCCCCTTGAGGGTGAACTGCACCTCGGAGTTCCACGCGTCCACGACGATGATCTGCTTGGCGTCCCCACCAGCGGCGATGAGCGATCCTTCCGGGGAGTAGGAGATCGTATGTATCGGCGTGGCACCGAGATCCATCGAGGACAGTAACTCTCCGTCGATCGCGTCCCAGATGCGAATGACGCCGCCGTGGCCGTTGAACCCGGGTCCGGAGTCGTCCCCGGCCGAGACCAGGCGGGCTCCGTCGGGTGAGAAGGCGACAGCATGGGGGATATGATCATCCACGGTGAGATCGTAAGCCGGGGTCCAGTCCGACACGTTCCACACGCGCACCACGCCATCTCCCCAGGCCGTCGCGAGCAATGATCCGTCTGGTGAGAATGCCACATCGGTGACCGGCCCCATGGCGTTGCCGAGCTCGACCGGAGGCGTAGTTCCCGACCAATCCCCCACGGTGACCTCGCCCGCTTCCAGCAGGTGTCCACCCCCGACGGCGAGAACCTGCGCCAGTGGATCGTAGTCAACCGAGAGCACCGGACAGGAATGACCGGTCAGGACAGCCAGCCGCTCTGCGGTCTCGACATCCCACACCTTCACGATCTCACCCAGGGCGAAGTCGGTGCACCCGGCGGCGATCTGATCTCCCAGAGGGGAAAAGGCCAGCGAATGAACGCCGGCGCCGTGTCCGATAAAGGGGCTGGAGGGCAGCTCGTGAGGGATGAAGGTTGAAGTCGATCCCGGATCGAAATTGGTATGCAGATCGGTCACGTCCAGCAACCGCACGGTGTCGTCCTCGCTCGCGCTGGCCAGGATCATTCCGTCCGGAGAGAACACCACCTCGGTCACCGGCGCGCTGTGAAGCATTATCGCTTCCAGCTCGCGATCGTCTTTCTCGTCGGGAACGCATCCGGACCATAAAAGAAAGAAACCGGATACGGCCGCAACAAGGAACCAGCAACGAACACAATGAATATTACTCATGGGCAACCCTCCGAGCTTTGCACGAATACGCGGATGCATGCCGTAGTTACAAGAAGCATACCATCATCGCGCCAAACAATAACCCGGTGATTTCTTTTGCGTATTTTTCCAATCGCGGGCCGGTTTGGATTGTGGCGCTGGGGATACATCACGCCCGACCATGGGAATTCATGTCATGGACCGGTCCTTACCGTAAAAAAAGATCCAGAGAGCACCGAGTCTCGGCGTGGAGTTTGCTCCGATCGGCGAAATGTGCTTAGGTTTGACAACGTGAACATTACAGAAAAAATTGCCTATTGGGTTGATATTGCGGGCTACGATTTGGAAACCGCTCGCGCGATGTTGACGAGCGGTCGTTATCTCTATGCAGTGTTCATGTGCCAGCAAGCGGTCGAGAAGCTCCTGAAAGCCGCGTACATGGAATTCGGCTCAGGGGGAGAACCACCAAGGACCCACAACCTGACTTTTTTGCTCGGGAAATTGGAGCTCGACAAGATTCCCGAGGAGATTGAGCTATTGGCCTCTCGCCTCTCGGCCTATTATATTGAAACCAGATACCCAAACTACAAAGAAAAACTGTCTTGCCTCGTGGATAGCTCCGAGGCGGAACGTACTGTAAATAAAACAGAGGATGCGTTTTCATGGTTGCAGTCCCAGATGAAGTAAAGCGCGCGCTTAGGCGGTTTCTCAGCTCGGTCAATGCTGAAATGCCGATCGAGAAAGCGTTCTTGTTCGGCTCTTTTGCAAGAGGAGACGCCGGACTGGACAGCGATATCGATGTCGCAATCGTCTCGAAAAGATTTCGGGGAATGCGGCGTCTGGACATCATCGCCTGGCTTCTCGCAAAAACACGCGGACTCTCCATTGACCTCCAACCCATCGGCATGGATCCCGAGGATTTCGAGGACGAAAGCAACACGCTCGCTCAAACGATTGCGTCTGAGGGAGAACCCCTGCCCCTGAACTGATTCGTCGTTTACCTCGGTAACCATGTACATTTCATTGTCGTGCCCCTCTCTTCAAAGCGGATAAGCCGCTTGCCGTTTGCTTCTTTTCTTGGTCAGTAGATCGGTGGATATGCATCCCATTGCATTACCCAATTTGTGATGTCTATTTCCTGCCCGCTCGCGGAAAGAACCACTTTTCTTCCATTTGTATAATGAGTGAAGAGGGTTTCATTGACCCCGTCCCCGTCGATATCAGCAATTGTCCTGTAGGACGTGTAGCCGTAGAGAATCATGCTAGGCATCATATCGGCAACATCGAAGAGTTCCGGCCATTCGGTCATCCCATCCACCTTGAACAACCTTCCAGGAGTATCGTTGCCGACAGGGTAATCGGTTTCAACAAACAGGTCGTCGATGCCGTCTCCGGTGAGATCGCCGGTTCCCCAGATTTGATTCAACCTTTCGGTGTTATCGGAATCCATAACCGGAAAGCCGCTGACCAAGGTGAAGTCGATGGCGCTATCGTACGTGACCACCCCGGTGCCCAGATCGTCGCGAATCACTGAATAACCGTAAGTCACTACAGGTATTGGTACCGTGTGATCGCGGGCATAGTTGAAACCCGCGACCTCTAAGTAGCCGTCGTCGTCGAAGTCGCCGACAGGGAAACCAAGCGTAATGCTAAAGCCCAGATTCCAATCACCGATGTAAACCGACGCGGCGGAAGGGGATATAAGAAGACCCGAGGTTTCGGGATCGTCGATATCTAAAAACGGCGAATCGCCGAAAACTACGAGATGATGTACATACGCGTGGAATTTACCCTCGGTTCCAATCCATAAATCGCCAAAACCGTCGCCGTTCACGTCGGCGGAGAACATATGAAACAGCATTTCCTGCCCAGGAACGCAACACGAGGGGCACGCTATATGGATTGCGTTGTCCTTGAAATTCTCGACGATTGAACTTTCGCCCTCGCTCAGGAGCACCAGCACCTCGCTCACCTCGCCAACCCCGTCTGGTTCATAGTCATATCGCGTGAACGCCAGATCCGGCCTGCCATCACCGTTCACGTCTGAAAACCTATATACCTCTGCGTGTCCCCACCCGGTTTCAAAATAACGTTCGCCAACCGTAGACTTCAAACGACGAATTGCATCTTCCTCGCCCGCCACTGAATTCGCGGTCAGCCCGCTGAAAAAGAATGCCTTGGTCACTGCAGTGCTGCTGTCCAATTCAGTTTCCCGATAAGTGTACACGAATCCAAGGTCAGCGTAGCCGTCTCCGTTAGTGTCACCGGGATAGAACGCACTCGGCGATCCGGGGCCAGGATGGATTTCCTTCTCCGCAATCTCGAACTCCACGACCTTCGTCGCCACCGCTTCGTCTTCCTGTTCGTCCAGGTTGAAGAACGCCCACGCCTGCAACAGGTTCGGTTCCATTTCCCCCTGCGACTCCACAAAAGTGAAGTACGCAATGTCCGGCACGCCGTCGCGGTCGAGGTCGCCGGGGGCCATGCCCACAAACATCTCCCACGTGTACGATGCGGCGCCCCACTCGCACTCGGGTGACGTCACCGACTTGACGCGGAAGAAATGCACCCCGCAGTCGAGGTCGCAGCTCACGATGTGATGCAGTCGGTCGTCGTAGCCGGGGTACGGCTCGTTGTCGGCAGAGCGATAAACAACATCTGTAAACTGGCGGTCCCGCGCTATCTCCAGCCGGTATTGCGTCGCGCCGGCCGCCTCCTCCCAAATGATCTGTGGCCTACGGTCCCTAATGTGCCTGCCGGACAGCGGGAAGATCAACCTAGGCGCGCCCAGCTTGACGACATCACAGATCTCCAGTTCCTCCGGCGCCTCGCAGGAGGTCTCCAGTTTCGGACACCACTCATCTCCCGCGTCCGTGTCCGAATCAGTATCAGAGTCCGTATCTCCACCGTCCGGATCGCCATTACCGTGGCTCTTTGAACAGGCAACCGCCCCAAAGCCCATTGAGCAAACGAACAGCAAAATAAACAGGGTTTTCTTCTTCATTTTTTCCCACCCAAAAACCAAACCCGAACGAGCTGTATCCTCTCTAACGACATTTTATCACTAAGCTCGAAACAACGTGATTGGTTTTTCGCATACTATACCCCGCATCCGGAACGAAAAGGTCTTCATTGACTATACCCCGCCGAGCATTCACTCTCCCAAAACTATGCCTCCTTTCCACCTGGCCTTGACGGCAGAAAAACAAGCGTCGCCCACGCGCCTGGATGTGTGGCTGTCGGCCAACGTCTCCGATCTCTCGCGAAGACGCGCCCAGAGGCTCATCCTCTCAGGCAGCGTGACGCTGAACGATCGGAGAGCGAGGAAAAGCGACCTGGTAAACGAAGGCGACCTGGTGGAACTCCACACGGATCCGGCCCCCAAGAATTGGACCGCCCTGCCCGAGCCGCAGCTGGATTTCGAAACAGTTTACGTGGACGCGGACCTGCTGGCGGTTGTCAAACCCCCGGGCGTTCCAACCGTACCCCTTTCCCCGAACGAGCCGGGAACACTGGCCGGAGCCATCGCGTCCCGTTTCCCGGAATGCGCGGCCATAGGAAGGAGCCCCGGCGACAGCGGCCTGATCCATCGCCTGGACGCAGAGACCTCCGGACTCCTCGTCGCCGCGAAAAATACCGAGACCTTCGGGCGCTTGCTGGATATGCAGCATAACGACCAGATAGAGAAGCGTTACGCCGCCCTCGTGAAACCGACGGGCGCGGAACTACCTCCGACAATCGATTTTCCCCTGGGACCGACCGATCGTGGAGGCAGGAGAATGCGCCGCGATCCGTCCGGCACTCCCGCCACGACTCTGGTTCGCCTGATCGAAGAACGCGGCGAATTTCTTCTGGTGGGGGCGACCATCCATCGTGGCTTGCGGCACCAGATCCGCGCCCATCTGGCCCACGCAGGCTTTCCCATCGTCGGCGATCAGCTCTACGGCGACGCCACGGTGAAAGGATCGGGGCGGATGTTTCTCCACGCGACGTCCATCCTCATGCGGCACCCGAACGATCCGAACCGCGATCTACAGCTGGAGTCACCACTGCCGGCGGATCTGGAAACATTCCTGAATGATCTCGATCGCGCGGAATCCTGATCCTGTTTCCAGATCTCGGATTTACTCTGCCAGCTGTTCCACCAGCCGGGCGCCTCGCCCCTCGCCGGTCGCCAGGATCGTTCGATTCTCCCCCTCGCCGAGTTCGATGGTCAGAACGAGCGCCTGGTCCGGCCACAGATCCGAAAAGCGATCGCACCACTCCACCAGGCACACCCCGTCTCCTTCGTAGTATTCCCACAAACCGAGATCGTATAGCTCCGATGGACTCCCAAGTCGGTACAGGTCCAGGTGGAACAGCGGGAACCGACCGCCGTAGTACTCGTTTATCAGCGTAAAAGTGGGACTGTTGACCGGCACGTGTTCAGGCACACCGACAGCCCGCGCGACCACCCCGGCAAGGAAAGTCTTGCCCGCTCCGAGATCGCCACGGAGCCCCACCACGTCCCCGCGCTCGAGCAGGGCCGCGAGACGCTCGCCGAATCTCCGAGTCTGATCCTCGCTCTCTATTTTAAATACTTCCGATCTCATGACTTGTTTCATACCATCACAAGACCAGGACCGCGATACAATGGGCATCATGGCAAGCAAAAAAACAATCTCCACTCCATACGGAGAGATCGGCCTGTCGGAATCAGGCGAGGGCAACCCTCTTCTGATGATCCACGGACTGTTCGCGTCCGGCGAGACCTTCAATGAACTGCGCGACCATATACCGAAGGGTGTTCGCGCCATCACCCCCGACCTGCCGGACTGCGGGAACTCCACGGCGAGCGCTGAGTTTCGACCCACCTGGGACGGGTACGCGCGTTCGGTGATCGGACTGGCCGATTCCCTCGGTCTGGATCGGTTCGATCTCCTGGGACACTCCATGGGTGGGGGTATCTCAATAACAGTCGCAGCCACATGGCCAAAAAGGGTGAGGCGCCTGGTGCTCGTGGATGCGATCAGTCTTCCGTACACGGTCCCGCTCAAGGGGCGCCTGCCCCTCAAACCGATTCTGGGCGAGCTGTTGTTCCGGATGTACGGTCGCAAGATGTTTGTCGACTATTTTGAAAACGATGTCTTTTTTGATTCCTCCAGGATGGATCGGGACAAGGTACTCCGATTATTCGACGCCTTCGCCAACAAGAGAACGGCAGCCCTCGAGGCCCTGCGGGCCACGGCCAATCCGTCACCGGTGGGTGAGATTGTCTCGAATGTGAGCTGCCCCACCCTCATCCTCTGGGGCGAGAAAGACGCGCTGGTCCCGCTGGAGGTGGGCAGACGACTGGAAGACCTCATCCCCGGCGGAGAACTCCACGTCATAAATAATTGCGGCCATTCCCCCGTCGAAGAGAATCCGGACGAGGCGTCGCGCATCATATGGAAGTTTATGGACGAGATGAAAGGAATGTGATCGAAATGAAGACAATATTAACTTGGGGAATCCTCGCATTCTCAATGACCACGGCGCTGATCTTCTTCGGCTGTCAGACCGACGGCGCCGGAGACAGCGGTTCTGATTCCGACTCCGACTCCAATTCCGATTCCGACAGCGACTCCGATTCCGACTCTGACTCCGACTCGGACACCGATTCCGACTCCGACTCGGACACCGATTCCGACACCGACTCGGACACTGATTCCGATATCCCCTACTGTGCACAAACCTGCAGTACGGCCGCAAACTGCGTCCCCGCAACCTCCAGCGCAATATCCGATGCCGACAACTACAACTGCAACTCCGACGGTTTCTGCGAATACACAGGATGCAACTCCAGCGCCGAATGCGATCAGGTTTTCGTCAGCATGAACTACGTCTGTGTCGATGCCGGATGGGGGATCCCCGGCTGCCTGGCGCCCTGCACCACCCCGGCCGACTGCGATCTCGGCTCGGCGGCCTACGACGCGGACAATTACGACTGCAACTCAAACGGGTGCGTCTACACGGGGTGCAACAGCAACTCGGAATGCGATCAGTCGTTTTCGGGTTACACCTGCCAGGATCCCATGAGTTCGGGTTACGCGTTCTGCGCCCTCCC
>JAUVAN010000492.1 GCA_030591725.1 Deltaproteobacteria bacterium | reverse complement strand
TGCCTCGTGGCCGATTGTGTGGCCGATCCAATCATGAAATGCCGGGATCATATGACCACCCATTTCCAGCACAAAGACCGGCAGCGTCAACACCGCCGCAAACAGGGTGCGCCGTGCAAGCGCCTGCGCCTCGGCGGCCTTGCGCGCGCCCATATCTTCGGGCGCGGTCGCATCCTTCAGGCGCGCCGGATATCCGGCCTCTGCTGCGGCCTGCATCAGATCCGCCGGGCTGATCTGCCCCTCGACAAATGTGACGGTCGCGGTTTCGGATGCAAGGTTCACATTGACCTCAAGTACGCCGGGCATCGCTGCCAGGGCCTTGTCCACGCGCCCGACGCAGGACGCACATGTCATGGAGTCAACGTGCATCGTCACACTTTGGACGCGCGCCGGATAGCCCGCTTTTTCAAGTGTTGCGACTGTTGTCTGGGCATCCACAGGCCCTGTAAACCGGACCACCGCCGTTTCCGACGCCAGATTGACAGAGGCGTCCCCGACTCCGGGCATCCCTTGCAGTGCCCGTTCGACCCGCCCGACACAAGACGCGCAAGACATCCCTTGAATGTCTGACGTCAGCACTCGTGGGACAGAATTGAGGTTTGGCTAACGGAGGATTTCTGGTTCATCGTAACCGTCAAGGAGTGAAGATGAACAAGAAATCCGGAACCAGTAAAGCTGCGGCTGACAAGCTGGTCAAATCCATTCGCCGCAAGACCCGGCAAACTTATTCAGCCGAGGAGAATATCCGCATTGTTTTGGCGGGTCTTCGCGGCGAGGAAACCATCTCAGTGCTGTGTCGCCGTGAAGGCATCTCAGAGAGCCTGTATTACAGTTGGTCCAAGGAGTTTCTCGAAGCAGGTAAGCGCCGCTTGTCTGGTGATACGGCGCGGCAAGCGACGTCGCCTGAGGTGAAGGGTCTGCGATC
Organism: Deltaproteobacteria bacterium; assembly: GCA_030591725.1. Taxonomy (GTDB): domain Bacteria; phylum Myxococcota_A; class Polyangia; order JAAYKL01; family JAAYKL01; genus JAUVAN01. The sequence continues at coordinate 907 of JAUVAN010000492.1, read as the reverse complement.
CGAAGCGACGGCATTGAAGGAGTGCGTCGCCGATCTGACACTTGAAAACCGTCTGCTCAAAAAAGCATGACAGGGGCTGGGGAGTTCGAGGAATGAGATATCCCGCATCTGAGAAACTGGAGATCATCCGTACCGTTGAAGGGTCGCATCTGCCTGCGAAGCAGACCCTCGACATGCTGGGCATTCCTCGCACCACATTTTATCGCTGGTACGACCGTTACGTCGAAGGTGGGCTTGATGCCCTGGCGGATTGCTCGCCTTGCCCAAAGTCTGTCTGGAACCGTATTCCACAGGATCGGCGGGATGATCTGATCGAGTTCGCGCTGGAACATGAGGCGTTGACGACACGGGAACTGGCGGTCAAATACACTGATGAGAAGCGATACTTTATCTCTGAATCATCGGTTTACCGCTTTCTGAAGGAAGCTGATCTGATCACCGCCCCAGACTACGTCGTGATCAAAGCAGCCGACGAGTTCACGGACAAAACCACCGCCATTAACGAGATACTCCTCTCGGGCATGTAAACATGCCCTGCCGGGCAAGGGGTCAGACCGACTTCACCTACTTCAAGATCATCGGCTGGGGGTGGTATTACCTCAGCACGATCCTGGACGATTACAGCCGCTACATAATTGGCTGGAAACTTTGCACCAACATGCGGGCCGAGGACGTGACGGCGACGATTGAGCTGGCCTTGGCAGCGTCCGGGTGTGACCAAGCCGTCGTTCGGCACATGCCACGCCTGCTGAGCGACAACGGGTCCTGTTACATCTCCGGTGATTTGGCCGAATGGCTGGAGGATCACAAGATGGGTCACGTTCGTGGAGCGCCGTTCCACCCGCAAACCCAGGGCAAGATCGAGCGCTGGCATCAAACCATGAAGAACCGGGTTCTGCTGGAAAAC
>JAUVAN010000236.1 GCA_030591725.1 Deltaproteobacteria bacterium | reverse complement strand
GACTGATATTCACCGTGTGGCCGACTTCGTGGACCAAGATCTCCGGCGGCACCCCTACCCTGAGCAGGTAGTCGTGATCGGACCTATAGAGCACCGTGGCCGACAGCACCAGGCGATCGTCAACCAGCTTGCCGTGGCCGGTAACCGCAAAGATGTGCTCGGGATTTGCGCCGGGGTAACCCACCGTATTGAAGGACGCCTCGGGCGGGTTAATGAATGTCTGGTACGTGTACGCGGCGCGCACGAAGGAAGAACGCGACGGCATGAAGGTCAACGCCATCTCACCGCCGATCACATCTCGCTTTCCCCGATTTTCGTATGACTTGTAGACCAGGGGCTCGAAGTCCTGGAACACCAGATTCGACAGGTGATTGTAGAAGACTGTCGGACCTATTTTTATCTTGTTGAAGACAACGCCCTGGAACGCCAGCTCCACGGAGGTGATCTCCGGAGGCTGTAGATCCGGGTTACCCTCGAGCATGACAACCCGCTCCCCGTTGCCCAGCTCCCCGAAGAATCGGCCTCCGGACTCGAAGAAGGTGGGCGCCCTGAATGCGTGGCCGGCCGACAGGCGAAGAGAAGACTTGTCCCAGAGGTAGGACAAAGCGCCCCTGTAAGACATCTTGCCCTTGGGCACGGACGGATGAAGATCCAGTCGCACCCCCGCCGAGACAATGATCGGCAGCAGCTTGAACTCGTCGGCCAGGTAGAAACCGTAGGTGGGGACTGCCTTCTCATTGAGGCTGCTCACCAGATGTTGATTGGAAACCTGTGCCACGTTCAGCGTGGCGCCGAGCACCGGACGGTTGTTTAGGAACGTGGGGAACCTGTACGAGATCTCTCCGTCCCCCTCCTTGTACTCGGTAGCACCCAGCGTGACGTGTCCTTCCCTCGCCGGGACACTGTCGTAGGAGTTGTGCATCATGAAGCGACCGCTCAGGCTCAGGGCGTCCTCGTATCCAAACATGTGTGAAGAAACAAATTCGGCGCTGGCGTGAGCGAACGCCGTCCGCTTCATTGTGGCCATGGGGTGGATATCGCTATATGTCGCGCCCTCGGAATACGAGGCTGAGGTGTCCAGGGTGAGCAGGTTGTCGATGTCGAATTCAATAGTGTTGATGAGGTGCACACCCGCCTTCTTGCGGACGATGTCATCGAAATGATTGTCCTCGTTGGCGATGTTGAACATCCCGTCGTAGGCGCCGACCACCCCTATCTGTGAAGAAAGGATGTCACCGACTCTTCCGGAAATGGCCGTGGCAGAGACCGTGCCTCCTCCCGTAAAATCGGAGCCCCCGGCCACGGAGACCAGAGCGACGGGCTCGTCAATACGTCTGGTGATGAGGTTGATAACGCCGGTGTAGGCGTTGGCACCGTACAGAACCGACACGGGGCCGCGAACCACCTCCACACGCTCAAGGCTATCAACGCTCACGGGCAGGGAGTTCCAGTCGACCTCACCACTCGCAGCAATGTTGAGCCTGTGGCCGTTCAGGAGCACGATTACATTGTTTGATTGCAGGCCGTTCAAACCTCGAATGGAAACCGAATAGTGGCCCGGCGCGCTGTTGTAGACCATCAGACCAGGCACGGTGGCCAGGAGATCCGGGATGGTCCGGGCTGGAGAATTGCGAATCTCTCTGGCGGTCAGCACCGTGATCGCTGCGGGAGATTCGAGCTCACTCTGGGCGAAACGGGACGCAGTAGTGGTCACGTCCAGCAGATCCTCCAGGCTGAAAGCGGTGATGTCCTCGGAGGTCCCGTCATCAGCGGCCTCCCCCTCTTCGACGCCCTCCTGGGCCATAGCGGTGCCTGCGACCACCACTCCAAAGATCAATGTCAGAATAGAAATTTTTCCGATGCGCATCACTCACCTTAGGGCCCGGGGAAAGTCCCCGTCCGGTTTAGAAATCGTTGACACCACAGTTCGCCGTTGCCGAGATCACCAGGCTCTCCGTCGGGGACCAAGTGGCCTCCGCATAAAGGCCGAAGGTGCCGGTATTGTCGGGAATGACCAGGCCGTTATCCGCGAGCTCACCAGTCAACTCTTCTATGGTCACCGAGCCCGATTGAGCGGCCTCCTCGTAGTACTGCTCTCCGTCATCGAGGTCTCCGGCTGCGTACCACTCCCACTCCAGCCACATTTCATTGGCGGCCGGCACCACCGAATCGTCTCTCGGTACGATGGTCACTGCGGTCCCCGCCGAGGCGCCGGAAAAAAAGTCGTACTCCTTGAACTCTATCTCAATGTCTCGCAGCTCTCCGTTAACGTCAGCCCCTGCTACCCTGAGCTTCAACTCGTCGAAAGTGCCCTGATCCCAGATTTCCTCACCGGTATCCTCATCCACCGGCACGTGGTAGTTTCGTTCGCAATGAAAGTTGGCAAGATCGGCAGCTTCAGCGCCGGTGATGTTGATATCCAGATCTTCACCGTTCAGGGTGCCCTTGATAATCAGATGCGGCTCGGTCCCTTGCCAGGAGTTGATGGCGGTGTCTTCATCCTCTTCGGCACACGCAACGCCCAGGAACGCTACTGTCAAAAAGGAAAAAACAATTGCCATTTTTGTTGGAGTTGCCATGTTGGCCTACTTTCTGCTTGTCGCCGAATATTCGGCGAAATTTTTCACTAGAATTGTATAAATTGGACATCCGCAACGTTGGGAATAAACGCGAAACAGCCCGTAATTGAATCGTTTCCGGTGTTAAACATAACCTCCAGATCCCCCGCGAGGAGATCCTCGGAAACCGTCTCGAAATGCAAAAAGCCCTCGTCTTTCGTCCCCTGAAAATCCAGGCTCTCCTTGCCGTTGGAGACCCGAAGGCTGGGCTCGGCATAGTCATCGAAATACGACTCATATTCTCCGCTGACGCCCCCCATTTTGAAATCCTGGCTTCCGGATGAGTTGGCCACGTCCATTCCAACGTTGCGAAACACCAGAGAGAAAGAAAAGAAATCACCCACGCCGACGGCCTTTATGGCGGTCAACAGGGGCCCGATGGTGTCTCCCCCATCGGGAGGACCGATCAACTTGTAGTCGGCCTCGACAATCTGCAACGATAGATCATTGACCGCCACGGGCTTGCCCTCAATGGTTCCCCGATAGCTGAGTACCCCCCCGCACTCGCTGCCCTCGGCCATGCACTCATCCAGGGCATTCTGGAAAGCCGTCTGGTCCACGCAAAGATCGGGGGTCTGATCGTAAAGGCTACCCATCTCGAAAGGCTCGACGCAGCCCAATGAGAGCGCGACCGCAAAAATGGCCACTAACACCAACTTTACCATTTTTGCATTGTTTGCAGGCACGCTGGATCCCATAAATTTTCTCCTCTGTTCGACTCACCGGACATTATAAATGAAAACACCTTAATTACAGAATACCGCACCGAAAACAAATCCCGAACCGGCACCACATTACCAGTCTAGCATATATTTACAGTAATGCAACCCGGGTGCCGGGGTATTTTTTTCCATCTATGTGCTGCAAATCAACGAATGACGTCGGCGAGGCGAAGAACTGAGGATTCGAGCTTCATACCTTCGGCCTTGGCCGAACGCAGATTGACAATGATCTTGCCCTTGCCGTCTACCTCAACTGCGGCGATGGAGAGACCTTTTCTCACCATCTCCTCGAATCCGGAGATGGACGCCACCTTGGCCGATCGAGTAGCGGATCTGATGCCCGACAATTTGGACTCCAGGCCCGCGCATACGTACACCGCCGCCACCTTGCCACCGGAAAGAACCGCCTTCAGGTCGCCGGCGGATGAGAAGGCTATCTCGCTGACCTGAAGATTGTTACCCTTGATCGAGACAGATTTCAGCGACGTGAAAGCCCTGACGATGGCCTTTTTTTCGGATCTGGAAGCGGAGTTTTTTGGGTTAAACAGGATTTTTACAACAACATTGTTTCCGTCGAGCCTGCTGGTGAGATTGCGATCGTAGGTCAGTACTCTCAACAGTACTTTGGCCCTTTGCACCGCATCTAGTTCTCCCGCCCCAGCCGTTATCGGAATATAAAATGAACCGATAAACAGGGCGATGATGAGGATTGGTGTCAGCCGATTCATTCTCGTAACTCCTGTCGAAGATGGTCGGTCTCAATTATTTACTGCCAGCTTTTCCGACCTCCTATAATGTGACTGACTTTCCAGCAGGATGCAATATTCATACTAATAAAAGAAAATCGTTCTCCCCCAAGAGGGCGAAAATATTTCATAAACACAGAATATTTTCCTCTGGTGAGCCAATTTGTCCCGACTCCGGGGTGACATCCCCGGAATTCGCGCTTAAAGTAAACTGGGGTTTGTCGATGAAGATTGAACTGCAAAATCCGGATGAATTCCATATTTGAGTTCCCAAAGGGAGGTAGTCTTGGAGAAGAAAACCCCAAAACAGTACTTCTGGGATGGAAATTCTCTGGTAGGGGCCTATCCATGATGAGTAGTTTTACCAAGTTGACAAGATCCCTGAAATTCCGGGTTCTCATGCTGACAGCCATAGGGACGCTAGTTTTTGCGACGGCGACCGCTATGATTTTCTCATATTACTTCATCGCCCAGATGAAGGACGGCATCCAGACCAAGGCCGTGGCGCTCACCTCCTTGCTGGCGTCGAACCTGGCACCGACGGTAGACTTCGAGGATGACATTGCTGCCACAGAGATCCTCGCCGGGCTCAAGGGGGACGAGGATTTCACTTACGCCACCGTGTATAAGAAAAAGGGCAATTCTCTCGGTACATTTGTCGCCGTAAATAAACCCCCCAGGGGAACCGAGAAGGGCAGGGGCAAAAAAACTCTCGAGTCCTTCGAGTCCACCAACCATGTACACGTGGCGGCACCGATCCTCATACAGAATACCCCGGCCGGAGTAATTCAAGTCGGTTTCTCTCTCAAGCAGATCGACGAGAAGACCCGAAAAGTTTGGCTGTTGGGGATCGGCGCGTCCATCTTCCTCACCCTTGTTTTCACAACCTTCTTTGTGCAATCCATGGGTCGAATCGTCGTCAAGCCGATCAGAAAAATGACAGACATGGTCACCCGGATCGGGGACGGGGATCTCTCGTTGCACTCAGAAAGCAATCTGGGAACGAACACAACCGAGATGACCGATATCAACAACGCGCTGCAAAAGACAGCTGCCGCCTTCAGGCAAAGCGTGGAGGCCATCTCACAGAACGCTACAGATCTCTCGGTGACTTCCAGTGAAATTCTGGCCAACTCCTCCAGTCTTTCCAGGGCTGCCTCGGAGCAGGCGTCTTCCGTGTCGGAGACATCGGTCACCCTGGAGGAGGTTGAGAAAAACGGCCACATGACCGCCAGTCGAGCACGGGACATTGAACAGATCGCCGGGAGAACACAGGAGATCTCAAGAGAAGGTCTCGATGCGGTGGAAGAGACGAGAAAACGTCTGGATGACGTGCGAAAGCAAGCGGAAGAGATCTTCGAGAGCGTGCTGAAACTCAACAAACAGCTTGGGCGGGTCGATGAAATCATCAACTCGGTGACAGCGGTAACCAGCCAGTCCCACATTCTTTCCATAAACGCCTCCATCGAAGCGGCCAAGGCGGGAGTAGCGGGCCTCGGTTTCTCCGTGGTCGCCAGAGAGATTCGAGATCTATCTCGACAGTCCAGAGAGTCCACTGAGGAGGTGAGCAGCACCCTGGCCAGTATCCAGATGGCCATCAAATCGGTGCTCCACCTCAGCGAGGATGGAAGAGAGAGCGCAAAGTTGGGGGTGGTGAGTATCGCTCAAACCGGTGAGGTGATCACCCGACTGGGCGAAGTGATCGACAAGACCGCTTCCGCTGCGCGGGAGATCGCCGGAAATGCCGCTCAGCAGGCCGCAGGTCTGGAGCAGACCAGCGCAGCAATGTCGGAGATAAACCATGTCACCCAGCGCAATCTAACGGGCATCACAGACATGGAGGGCGCAGGGGAGCAACTCAATGAAAAATCCACACAGATGAAGAACCTTGTGAACAAGTTCACCTTATAGATAAGTTCACCTCAAGTTCAGAATCGTGTGACAGCAACGTTGTAGACGGCCTTGCCGTCATGCTCGCCGGCGGGCTCAAAAACCAGGATGGCGAGTCCGAGCTGGACCACCCTCCTGTCGGGCTTGCGCAGGGAGATATGCTCGCTGTCCACCCTGACGACATCGCAGCGGCCGAATTGCCGATGGTTCACTATGTCTCCGCGCGCGGGCATCACCGGCTCCACGTCATCCCAGTTCGCGGCGGCGCCCTCGCGTTCCACGCGTCGGGACTCGGCCAGTGCAAGAGACCACTTCGAAGCGTCGTCTTTCACCGGTGAGGGGGCAGCGGGAGGGGGCGCGTCCTGCCCTGTGTCAGCGTCTTTCGCTACAGCGTCTTTCGCTACGGTCGCACCCTTCGCGAGGACCAGGGGAATGAAGGTCAACTCGGCAAAATCGACCCCGGCCCGCTCGAGCCCACCGCCGAACACGCGGATCTCGCCGTCAGTGACATGGGAGATCGTGCACACGTACTCGGACATTATCACGCTGCCGACCCGCCTGACCCGTCCCCTGAGATCCAGCAGATCGAAAGGCCCCTGCATCCTGGTCGGTGGGCCATTTGAATCGCCCTTCAACTCCACCCACTCCAGGCGACCGAAACCGGTCACGTCGCAGAACTCCAGTCCGAGATCTTCGACCGCGCGATCCACCGCTTCCGGCAGGCTCTCACCCGACTCTATTCTGATGGCCCTCATGGTAGTGAAGGAAGGATCCGTCATGAGCGGTTTCTAGCCGTAAACACGAGGATTGGCAACGGCTTCATTTCCTGTTGTATCGTTTG
>JAUVAN010000456.1 GCA_030591725.1 Deltaproteobacteria bacterium | reverse complement strand
TTTCTTCACTATTCGATCTCTGGATTTGAGAACAATCTATTGAAATCGGAGAGGCTTTGCAAGCGTTGTCGGTCTGAATGTCAAACGACAACCGTTCTCCAAAGATGATATGATCGTCCCGATAGATAAAGGTGGATCTGAATGATCGATATTAAATGTCTTCTGCCGGGTCTGGTGCTGCTCGTGACAGCCGTCGGCTGTTCGCGCGTTTCGTCCATCGAAGACGGTGGGACAACCGATACGGACACTTACACGGATACCGAAACCGACACGGACACCGATACCGGCATTTGCCCGGATGGCAACGCGTCGGCGGGCGCGGCGGGCATGACGTGGATAATGATTTGCGGCGGAACGTTTGAAATGGGCAGCGACACCATAAACGCTTTTACACAGCCGGTGCATTCGGTAACCGTGCCGTCGTTTGAAATTTCCCGAACCGAGGTGACGGTGGCACAGTATGGAGAGTGCGTTACAGCGGGCAGTTGCACGGAAGCGGCGCCGTACATGCCGCCGGAGGAGTGCAACTGGAATGAAACCGGATACGAAAACCACCCGGTAAACTGCGTTAGAGGAAAACAGTCGTTGGAGTACTGTACGTGGTCGGGAGGCCGATTGCCGACTGAGTCGGAGTGGGAGTATGCCGCGAGGGGCGGCGGCGCAAATATCGACTATCCCTGGGGAGATGACGAAGCGACGTGCGACTATGCCGTGATGTGGAGCGACGAAGGCGAGTCCGGATGCGGGACCGGACGCACTTGGGAGGTGTGCGGCAAAGTGAAGGACTCCACCTCTCAGGGGGTGTGCGATATGGCGGGCAACGTTTCGGAGAGGGTGCGGGACCAATGGCACGACAGCTACACCGGAGCGCCCGGCGACGGAAGCGCGTGGGTCGAAGAAGACGAGCCGTTTAACGTTATTCGCGGTGGCAGCTTCTACTCCGATAAGGCCGTCTATCTACGCGCTGCACACCGATACAATTACCCATGGTTTGATTGCGGTCCAAGCAGTGGCTTTCGCTGTGTTCGGGAAGTGCCCTGAGCAAGATCTCCTTCGAAGGTGTCTCCTCCGAAGGCCCCAGACACATTATAACAAGTTCCTGTTACAGTGTGCGTGACGGATCAGTCAGCAAAGAGGTTTAAAACGATGAAACAAGAAAATCTGGATACGATATCGGTGCTGAGAGAAGCCGGGACGGCGGTGATCTCGGATGTGTTCGATAACCTTGGAATGGAGCCGATGGCGCTGGCGAACGATCTATGGCCCACGACCGGAGAGCGCCAGAGAGCTTTCGCCGGGCCGGCGTATACCGTGAACGGGATCTGGAAGCAGGGTGCATTGAAGGGCGATCGCGACAAGCTCCAGGCTATTGACGAGATGCCGGAGGGCTCGGTGGCCGTATGGGCGGCGAACGGCGCACAGGGGATCTGTTGCTTCGGCGATCTGCTGGCAACCGCAATGAAGCGCCGCGGCGTCGCGGGTGTGGTCGTTGACGGCGGTGTCAGAGATCTGGGTTTTCTGCGTGGGCTCGATCTTCCGATGATGATCGCATATCGAACTCCCGTCCAGGCGCTCGGGAGGTGGAGGGTTACCGGATGCCAGGGACCGGTAACGGTCCGCGGAGCGATAGCCGAGTCTGTGACCATCCTCCCCGGGGACATCATTGTCGCCGATGACGATGGAGTGATTGTCGTTCCATCGCTCAGGACAAGGGAGTTTGCAGATCTGGCCGCGAGCTGGGAGTTGAAGGACAGGGCCGCTCGGGACGATATCGAAAACGGCATGAAGCTTCTTGACGCCGTGGCCAAACACGGATCGTTGTAATGTGATTCAGGGCGTGTAGGGGGTTTGCGCCATGCAGTACTCGGTGAGGAGCGAGGCGATTTCCGTGAGGTCCGCGTCGACAAGGATGGAGGCGGAGGTCTCGATGGCGTCTATCGCCTCGTCGCACAGCTCCGCTGCGGCGACGTCTTCCGATCCGGTGACGGCCATCTGGTAAACACGGGCGAGGGTTTGCACGTACTGGACTATGGCGTCGCCCTTGCGCAGCTCGTCGCAGGGAGCGTAGACCAGGTTCTGCAGGGTGGAGGAGGTGGATTCGACGCCCTGAGCGCCGGTGATGGCGTCCGTATACTCCACGTTCAGACCGATTGTGTACGATGCGTAGACCTGCTTCGGCTGGGTGGTCTTGATGAGCTGCTGGTAGATCATGGCGTCGTTGGGGGCCAGGTGCTGGGGCTCCACCTCGTCGGGATTCTCCGAGTACTCCTCGCCGAAGAACTGATCCATGTCGAAGTAGGGCGGGAGGGTCATCTCGACGCGCACGTCGAGGGCGGTGACTTCCATTGTGGCCAGGAACCTGTCGTGGAACATCTTCTCCGCCTCGGCTGGCGAATCGATGAAGATGGACGCGCCCTTGCCCCAGTCGGTGACCGTGTCCATGAGCAGATCGTTGTAATAGTACCCGTCGCCCACGCCCACACCCACCAGGAAGATGGCTTCGTCCTCGGCTACGTCCGCGTGCTGGGCGATGAGCTCCTCGTCGGTGATCCCCACGTTGGCGCCGCCGTCGCTTATGAGCACCACCCGGTTGAGCC
>JAUVAN010000500.1 GCA_030591725.1 Deltaproteobacteria bacterium | reverse complement strand
TGGTGCGTACCAAACGGCGCTGCTCAACCTCGGCTACCTTCTCCTCCTGGCTGTCGTCGGTGTCCGGCAGCAGGTCGAGGTGGCTCTGGCGGGCCCCCTCATCGAGCTCGGCATCGAGAGAGAAATCCCGGGCGCCAAGACGCATCTCCATATCGGCGATTTCGCCCTCCGCCACCTTGAGGCGCTTCGAGAGATCACCGAGCGAAGCGCTCTCACCGGGGCCGGCAGCACGATCGGCACGCTCCCGCTCCGAGCGGAGCTTGAAGAAGAGCTTGCGCTGGGCCTGGGTCGTCCCGAGCTTCACCAACGACCAGGACTTGATGACGAAGTTCTGGATGTAGGCGCGGATCCACCAAACAGCGTACGAGATCAGCCGGTAACCCTTGTCCGGGTCGAACTTCTTGACCGCCATCATCAGGCCAATATTGCCCTCCTGAATCAGGTCGAGCAGCTTCAGACCGTAACCCCGGTATTCATGGGCGATTTTGACGACAAAACGCAGGTTTGACACCACCAGCTTGTGGGCGGCCTGCAAGTTGCTGTTATCACGGTAGTCTTCGGCGAGCGCCACTTCCTGCTCGCGAGTCAGAAGCTTGTATCGGTTGATCTCACCGACGTACTGGTCAATTGACTGATTGGTATTGATGGATGCAGTCGCCACGACGGACCCCTCTTCTTTCCGTAAGGCGGGTCTTTAATAGACTCCGACCTATGGAGCATAAACACGCGTCGTCACGGAGGAATTCCGTGATGAGGCAAGTCGGGGAAACCCTTCAGGATTTCGGCAACTTTGGGCGCTCAGGCTCCCCCCCAATGCGCCCTACAGTAGTTTAGATTCCGGCCACGGCAATCCGTTACAGGAAAAATGCAGGTGGCCTACTCAGAAAACTCCACAATGACTACCGTGATGTTATCGACTCCGCCGTTGGCGTTCGCCTTGGCGATCAAGCTCTGGCACGTCTTCTCGAGATCTGTGCCGCCCTCGCGGACCGTCTCTTCGATCGCCTTGTCGTCAAGCATGCCGCTGAGACCGTCTGAACACAGCAAGAAGACGTCGCCCGGCTTCGGGTCCAATCGGACCACGTCAACGACAACGGCGTCCTTCATGCCGAGCGCGCGGACGATGACGTTCTTGTGCGGGAAGTGCTCGATTTCCTCGGGTGTCAGCTTGTGCACCTTGAGGTAGTCGTTGAGCAGCGAGTGATCCTCGGTGAGTTGTTCGATGCCGCTCTCACGAACAACGTAGCCGCGAGAGTCACCGACATGCCCCATGAACGCGCCACTGGCACCGCACACCAGGCTAACGATGGTCGTCCCCATGCCCCGGTAGCGTGCATCCGACTGCGCCGTCTCAAAGACCCGCCGGTTGGCGAGCTTGATGCCGGTCACCAGGCGGTTTTCATCGAACGTGAGCGCCCGGTCCTCCTTGAAGGGCCAGGTGATTTCTTTGTCCCGGGAGGTGTCGATGAAAAAGTTGGCCAGCGTTTCAACGGAGATCTGCGACGCCACTTCACCGGAGGCGTGCCCCCCCATACCGTCAGCGACGATATAGAGGTTCTCTTCGGCGAGGAGGAAGAAGTTGTCCTCGTTGTGTGACCGCTTCATCCCAACGTGGGTGCTTCCGGCGTAGCGGATCTTCATTGCACGTCTCTAGAAGGGCACACGGGAGGGGATCGGGAATGAGTTTCGTTATCTCCCGGCGATCGCCCGCCGGAGTTGCCCCTGCTAACACGCGGTCACGAGCCGATCAAGCGCGGGGAGGTGCCG
>JAUVAN010000384.1 GCA_030591725.1 Deltaproteobacteria bacterium | reverse complement strand
GTTCGCGTCTTCCTGACCCGGGTTGTGAACACCCGGGCAGTTGTCGACGGAGTCCGGAATTCCATCACCGTCACCGTCACCACTACCGTCGCCATCACCGTCACCATCATCATCATCGTCATCATCGTCATCATCATCGTCGCACGCGTCCCCGACACCGTCACCGTCCGAGTCTTCCTGACCCGGGTTGTACACACCCGGGCAGTTGTCATCGTCATCGGGGATCCCGTCCCCGTCCCCGTCCGAGTCCGGGTCGCCCAGGATTATGGGATCGGAGGCTCCTTCCGGGAGGGTAAAGGGATCCGATCCGCCATCGTTATCGATGATGTCATCGGTGATGGAGTGTGCGTTCTGAGAGCTGCCGAAGATCAACACAAGGGAAGAGCCGAGCGTCAGCCCGTCATCGTAGAGCAGCTGCATGGGGAAGAAAAAGTCGATGAAGAAGTCCGGCGTGCCGCACAGGTTGGTTGTAGCGTTCATGATCCTGCCGTTGTCGGACCATAACCACGAACCCAGTGTCACCTCGGCGGTATCCGAAGGGTCCCCCAATGAGGATTGCACAGTGTTCTTTTCGAGGGTAACCATGTCCGGGTTAGTGATGCCGTTGGCCATGGCGATGTACTCGTAGTTATCGAGGTCAGAGTCGGTGTCGAACTCAACCGCCCAGCCGAATGGGGCCAGCCCGCCGGACTGAGAGGGATCGTCATCGACCCGCATTCTCACAAACATGTAGTCCGGCATGGGTCCGGACGTGGTGAAATCGAAATAGATAAACGCTGCGGGATCTGCATTGGTTCCAACGAGGTCCCTGGACCCTTGCGAGTCATCACAGGGATCCGATACGCCCAACCCTCCCGCGGTGATGGGAATCCACTCCGAATCCGTTGGCCAGCTCTGGGCCAGGGCTTCACCTGTGAACAGAAGCGTTGCCAGAGCAAAAATCAAACCTGATCTGGATGTAAAACTCATGTGCGAACCTCGCTTTCCCTTTCTATTATGACTTAAAACGACCCCCAAAGAGGTCTAAAAGTTCTATTTAGAGATCCCGTGGATCGTTAGAACATTTGGTACGTCGAAGATGTCCAACATTGTGTGATGCGACAAATAAGCAAAAAACGACTGGTGGCGTTGATCGTGATCTTGGTGGCGGCCGTGGGTTGCGCCAGCGCAGATCGACCACGCAAGAGCGCGAAATCCAGCAAGTACTTCGTCCCGCCTGTTGCGCGGGTTGGATCGCAGTCGGATAACGTGGATCATTTCGGCTACCGAGCCCAACGCGAGCGGCTCATCATGTTGCTGGAGGAGGCGAGGGATCCGAACGAACAGGCCCAACTCACCATGGAGCTCGCCGACCTGGCCGAACGGACCCGGGGCATGGCGCTAACGCGGGAACCCGAGCTGGAACGCCTGGCTCAGGATCTGCTGGACGAAGAGCTCAAGCTGCTCGGCCGCATCGCCCGCGATTTCCCGGATTACCCCCGCCGCGACGAGGCTCTGTACCTCCTGGGGTTCACCTTGCTCGACCGGGATCGCCCCGAAGTGGCGTTGCGTCATATCCGCACCCTGCTCGCCGAGCACCCGGCAAGCCCCTACGTGCCTCACGGCTACCTGGCGTTCGCCGACCACTTCTTCAAGCAGGAGAAGATCGACCAGGCCATCAAACTGTACGAGAAGGTGCTCGCATTCGAGAACCCCGACGCCACTCCGCTGGCCCACTTCAAGCTGGGCTGGTGCTGGCTCAACAAGGGTGAGCATAAGAAGTCGCTGGAGTCATTTGTCAGCGCGGCGAGCGCGGCGCAAGAGTTGGGTGGCCCCGCCGGGATCACACTGCGGGACGAGGCGCTCAAGGATCTGGTGCGGGCTTACGCCCAGGTGGGCGTTCCGGAAAAGGCGCTGGCATTCTTCGGGCGGATCGACGAAGGCCGGATCAACGACATGCTCGAGCGGCTGGGCGCCGCCTACTTCGACGATGGCCGTTATGTGGAATCGATCATTATAAACCGCCAGGTGTCGGACCGGGTCGAGTGCTCCCCCGTGCAGGCCCGGGCACAGGTCGCCGTGTTCGAGGCGCGACTGTTCCTCGGAGAGATCGACGACCTGAAGGCTGAAGGCGAGCTGTTAGTGGAGGTATTTGTCCGGCTCGCTCAGTGTTTGCCCCCCGAAGATCTCGTCGAGTTTGCGCAGGCCGGCGTCGTGGCAAAGGAGACACTCAAGGCCCAGGCGAAGCGCTACCGGGCTGAATTCGAGTTCAGCGGCGAGCCCGCTGCGGCAGCGATGGCCGACGACCTGGAAACGATGGCCGAGAGCTTCTAGCGGAAGATCAGTCGCAGGCGTAGTAGCAGCCTGGAACGGTGCCAGTCACTTTTATTCTTTATTCATTTCAAGATGTTAACTCGCCCCAGAGTGGTGCCAGTCACTTTTCTCATGCCGAAAATTCGGCTGTCACTCATCTCATCTTACGATATAATGTCTTCAGGAGGGGCAACTTTGTCGTCCGGGAATCATTATGGCAAGAATGGCATATTCTAATGCGGACTACGTGCTAGCGAATGGGACAGATGAACTGCGTTGAGTGCAACAACCCGGTCAACGAGCAACACGTGGATTTCACGACAGGCATTGCCCTTTGCCCGGTGTGCGACTGCGCCTATGACTGGAGTGGCTCGCATGGCGAGGGGGAGGCTGTCGAGCTGCCGGATTACGTCACCATGAATGCGGATCGGACACTTTTGATCATCAAGGAGGAGAAAGGCAAGTCGGCTACTTATTTGGCATTGTTTCTCTCGATGGCGATCTGCATCGTTGAGACGGTGTATTTCGACGTTCATATTCTTGGAGAGCAGCTCTCGGATCCCGAGAAACTTGAAACCGCAGATATCGTGATGTTTCTTCCGTTTTTCGTTTTCTATGGGTTCCTCGGAGTTGGATTACTGGTGCTTGGGCTCCACCGCTGGTTCAATTATCAGGAGTTGGCCGTCGGAGATGGAGATCTGGTGTTGCGAAACAGGCCCTTAGGATTTCCCAAAGAGAAGAGGTTCACCAGAGAAACTACAGAACTGATCTATGCCAAGGCGCACAACATTGGAGTGCGGCACGGCAGGCCGTCGACCTTCGAAATCAAAATCAGAGAAAAAGGCGGCAAGAGCAATCGGCTGGTTTACCGAGTCGATAACAAGCGCCAGGTCGCCTACTTGTTGCGGTTTCTATCAGAACGCCTGGGGTTGCGACGATCTCTATAGTTGACTGAGCCGAAATTCGACTGTCACCAAGCAAAGATCAGTCGCAGGCGTAGTAGCAGCACACCCGTCCGGGCTCGCATGTGAAGCTGCTCTCGTCGGGCATCCAGCAGGTCGGGCAGGTGGTTCCCTCCAGGCAGTTGTATTCCGAAGCCTCGGTGCAGGTGTATCCGGTCGGAGCGGTCACGCAGCAATAGCCGCCGCACTCGAAAGGCACAAGATCTCCATACGGTTCCTTGCCCACCGGACAGTACATCCACAACTCGTCGGTGCAGGTGCCCCCCACGCTGGCGCATGCATCCGTATCGGTGTCCGTGTCCGTGTCGGTGTCCGAATCCGTATCGCTGTCGGTGTCCGAATCCGTATCGGTGTCCGAATCCGTATCGCTGTCGGTGTCCGAATCCGTATCGGTGTCCGTATCGCCGTCCGTGTCGGTGTCGGTCCCGGCGTCCGGCTCCACATACTTGTCGACGTTATCGCATCCGCCTGCCGGCAACACGGCGAGCAGAAGCGTGAGAAGACCTCCCAAGAAAAGTCTTGCCTTCATAATTGTTTCTCCTTTTGCGATCATTAATAGTTTCATTGATGTTTGTTATGGCCGCGCTTCGAT
>JAUVAN010000244.1 GCA_030591725.1 Deltaproteobacteria bacterium | reverse complement strand
TCGCCGTCTCCGTCGACGTCCGCCGCGTATACCGACTGAGCGTAATCGAATGTTCCATCCACCGTGTGCTTGATCCAGTTCGGAATGCAACCGTCCGTATCGGTGTCGGTATCCGTGTCCGAATCGGAGTCGGCATCGGTATCCGTATCCGTATCGGCGTCTGTATCTGTATCCGTATCGGCATCCGTGTCGGTATCCGTGCCGGCATCTCCAAACAGGTTACCGACCTGATGACAAGCAGACGCCATCACGATCGCAAGCACCATTAGAAGCAAGTACCTCATTGCTCAACCCTTTCATTGTGAGCGTGAGAGCATTCTAACATGGACCTCTTTACAATGTGTTCGGCGCCCATCAGGAGGTGGTCTGAATAGAGCTTCATTGATTTCCTCCTAGTCCACAACGATCTGCGGACAGCCGAACTCGCCCTTGATCTCTTCCACATCTCCCCCCTTGAGCAGGTCGCAGGCGTCGGGACAGAATTCGATCTGCTCGTGGGTCGTCGCACTGACCCAGTGCCAACCGAACCCACACGAGCAGTCCTCATCGTAGGGCACGGCTGTTTCAGTTCCCGACGAATCGATGACGAAAAAGTTTATCGAATCATAATCGACATCGTTGATGATGGTGATGTCGTAGATGCAGTTAGTGATCGTGTCCGCGATGCCATCAAACGCATTCTGCAACGTGGACGAATCGGATACGAGAATTGGGGCATCATAAGGAGAAGCCATGCCGCCATTTGCCGCAATGTTGTCGAGACTCTGACTGGTGTAGTCGAATCCGATGGCGACGGTCTTGATTCCGCTCGTAAGCAACAGCCCGGTTGTCGTGGCGAAGGAAGCCGCGTCTCCACTGGCGCAGTCCGGTGAGCCGTCGGTGATCAGCACCAGATACGAACTGACGCCGGCCTCCGGAAAGCCAGTTGTGTAACCGGGGCTCAGGTAATTAAGCATTGACTCCTCAGTGGGAGTATTGCCGCCGGACGATATCCCGTTAATCATGTTTGTAATGGCTGTTTCCGTACCAAGAGTTGGCGGGATGGGGATGATCGAGTTGACAGTGCAGTAGCTATCTGTCGCGAAATAGTCAAAGCCGAACTCGATTTGTCCGCCTGACCAGATACCGAGGATGTTGTTGATGGCGTCCTTCGTCTCCTCCATTTTCGATCCGACGCCGCTTCCCATGGATCCTGATTTATCCAGCAGGATGACCAGGCGCACTGCGGCGGCCTCGATAGTGAATTCGAATTCATCGCAAATCACTTCGCCTGTGTCCGTATCTGAATCCGAATCCGAATCGGAGTCGGTATCGCTGTCGGTGTCCGTATCGCCGTCTGTGTCGGTGTCGGAATCGACATCCGGGCCGGCATCTTCAAACAGGCTGCCGATGTTATGACAACCAGACACCATCACGATCGCAAGCACCATCAGAAGCAAGTACCTCATTGCACAACCCTTTCATTGTGAGCGTGAGAGCATTCTAACATGGACCTCTTCATGGACAACTGGCCGGCACCGGCGTGCAAGAGTCGTTGAGGTTGACCCCGACGTTTATAGAGAAAGGTCCGCTGGTGAGCTGGTCCAGAAGCTCGCACACCGCACAGTCGGGAAAGTCGTTTGTGCCGACGTTAAGGTACCCGCCCACTGAGGTGATCCCACCGAGTCCGTCCAGGTTTGTGAGGGAGGTTTCCCAGATCGTCAAGTCCCCATCCACAGAGGTGATTCCGCCCAGGCCGTCCAGGTTGTTGAGGTTGTAGTTGCCGAGAATCTCCAACGTTGCGCCCACCGAGGTGATGCCACTCAGACCGTTCACGTTGGTGAGGGCGTGGTTTTTGTTGATCTGCAGGTTCCAGCCTACCGAGGTGATGCCGTTCAGTCCGTCCAGATCGGTGAGAGAATTATTATTCCAGATCTGTAAAGACTCACCCACCGAGGTGAGGCAAATCAACTCGTTCAAGTCGGTGCACGAGTAGCAACTGATTGTGAGGGTCCCCGAGATCGAAGTGTGTCCCGCGAGGGCTGCAACATCCGATTGTTCGGTGATCTCCAAATCGCCGCTGTACTCCCCCTGGGTGCAATAGCTATCGCTGTCGCCATCGGTATCCGGGCCGGCATCTTCAAACAGGCTGCCGATGTGTTGACAAGCGGGCGCCATCACGATCGCAAGCACTATCAGAATCACGTACCTCATTGTCCGCCTTTCATTTTGCACATGTAAGTATTCTACCTTTCAGTTTCACTTTACAGTGTCCGTCGCTCGAAAACCGGGTCCACAATAATCACCAGATTGCGATCGCCAGGCCTACGGAGACGATTATCCACGGGCGTCCCAGCTCGATCACGTCCCGCTGCGCCACTTGCACTTTGTTTGCCACGGTGGTCCAGCCGATCGAGGCGCCGCCGCGCAATGCCAGTATCCGGGTCAGCCTTATGGACAATTCGGCTTTCATGTACGGGAAAGCAGATGTCAGGGTGAATTCACCTGGCGTAAACCCGGTACTGGCTATGCCGCGCACTCTGAAAAACGCCGCGCCGAATCCCGCTCCCAGCTCAGGGATAACGCGTGCGTCGATCTTGTTCAGGGCCACCAACAGCTCGGCCGCCACCAAACCTGAGGCGACTTTTATCTCACCTTCAGGTACGGATTTCGAGCCGGCCACCAGCGGAACGAGCCCGTGTATTCCCAGGCGCAATCGCCTCGCCAGGCGTCCGTGAAAGGACGCGGCCAGGCCCATGGAGGGCCCCGAGTCGGTGCTCGGGAACGAGAGCGCCGGGCCCAGATCTATAAATAGAATCTTCGGCCGGGGAGGGGGCGTGTTTTCGGGAGCAGGCGGTTCGGAGAACTCCGAGATCGCGGGCGTTGGTTTGACTTCTCCTTTCGGCGGTCTCGCCGAGTGAAGTTCCATCAGACTGGCTCGCAGAAGCTCCACCGCCTCCATTGCAACCACCGAAGCGGCGGGCTCGTTTCCCGCCACTACCTCGACAGATCGATACACCACCTTCCCGGTTACCCGGTCGGCCACCCACACTTCCAATGTGCCGGAGCTCAGCTCTATCTGTATCACCGCGAGTGCCCCGTTCGACCTCGCCAGTTCTTCGAGCCTTCGGTAGGTCGGGCCGTCCGCGACGGCTTCTATGGTTTCGGCTTTCAGTCCCATGGTGCCAAGTTCCCGGCAAATTCTCCGGGCCACGGTTGCATCCTCTTCGCCGTCAAGCACCACGAGCACTTTGGCTACTTCGCCCGCAAGGGCTGGTATCCCCGCACATATTGACAATAGCGCGAGAGCGATGAACGTCGCTTTGGGCAGGTTCATCAATCTATTCTTGTCCCGCCTCCCCCAGCAGTTCGCGAGCTCGTTGCCCGTGTGGACCGTTCGGATAACTGTTCAGATATCGCCGCGCGGTCTGTTTCGCGGGTTCGGTTTGTGAGCACTGGATCCGGGCCTCCATCAGGCGACCGAGGGCCTCTCGGCTGAGGGTCGCGCCGCTTTGTTCATCGAGATACACCTCCAGCCAGAGAGCAGCCTCCTCACAGTTTCCCTTGAGATCAAACGCCATTCTCCCCAGGGAGAACGCGGCGGTGGCGGCCCTGCCGGTGCCCGGGTATTGTTCGCGCAGCTTGCGATAGGCCTCGGAGGCCATTCCCAGATGACCGGTCAGGCGCGCTGCATCTCCCAGCAACAACAGTCCGGCGGCGTCGGACTCGCACAGGGTCTTCGCCATTCCCCGGTCCACCACCATTCCAACAGCCTCTTCGTATTCGCCGTCGCCGGCCTTTTCGAGCCAGCCAGGCGTCTTGACCGCCGCGCTCGACGGGACCTTGATCCCCGGTTCCGCGTCGTTTGTGGTTTCCCTGGAGTTGGAGGCTGCCCGCTCGACGTCCCGGACCTCGGGTTGTGATTTCGTCTCTTCTGGCGATTCGGCTTTGCGTTCGGGAATGACGTCAGTGGGCAACTCGGGTTTTCCCTCTTCACCCATGAAGAGCTGCGCCTGCTTTTTCGAAATAACGGCCGAGAAACTCTGATTGGCTGTGACCCGCTGCCCATCCGGCACCAGGGGACCATTGAGCAACACATCCCCTTCGATCATGTTCAGGTCAAAGCGGGTCTCGTCCGGTCTCCACTCCACCGTGAACTTTGTGCCGGTGACGCGAACCTCGTACGGTCCTGCGTTCACTCTCCAGTCGGTGGCGTCGCGATGACGCACGTTCACATTTGCCACGCCGTTTTCGAGCACTACTATCACGCTGTCGTCGTTCAATTCCGCTACTCGGCACCGCGATCCGGCCGCGAAGACAATCTGGTCGCCGCCGGAGAACTCAAGGGGAAGCTCACCGTTGGCCGGGGCCTGCAACCAGCGACCGATCGGCACATCGGAAGCGTGGGAGTGCTCCAGGTAGAGCACTGCACAGACGACGACCGTGACGACTGCGGCGGTGGCGGACAGGGCCAGGACAAACCTGCTGATCTTGTTGTCGGAAACCCCTGGAGGGGTAATGGCCACGCGTCGGATAAATTCTTCCCGGGCCTCTTCGATGCTGGTGTCGTCGCTCAGGAGGCGGTCCTCCACCTCAGACAGTTCATTGCCCATGGCGCTAAAGTCGCTCATCGTCTCCTCCACTTGGCGCTGAGGTCCAGGCGTTTCTTCAACGCGGGATATTTCTCAGCTATCTTCTTGAATCGTCTTTCACTTCTGATCAGGCGCCGCTTGGCTGAGGACCTGGAGATTCCGCAGGCTTCGGCCAGCTCAATTATCTTCATCTCCTCGAAGTATCGGAGCGCAAACACTATCTGTTCGTCGGCCGGCATCCGGTCCATCACGTCTCTCACCCATCGCACCATCTCCAGCGATTCATCGCTTGCGCCCGCTTCTATCCCGACCGTCTGCGGCTCCCGTTCGGGGCTGAACAGCAGCCATCTTTTTCGCTGTCGTCTGCGAATGCACCCACGCACGACGTGAATTGCCACCCGGGTGATCCAGGCCTGCAGGCGTGAGCCGTCTTCGATGGTATTTATCGCTTTGAAGGCCTGGTAGAAGACTTCGTTGATGAGATCCGGCAGGTCCTGGTCCATTCCCATGATCCGGACGATCACCTTGCGAACGTGGACAGCGTACCGATCGTACAAGGTGGCAGCGGCGTCAACGTGGCCGTTTCTGAGGGCGTCCACAAGCTTCAGGTCGTCGCTGGCGTGGCGAAGTGGTTGTAGCTTGCGACAGTTGTTCGTCATCGGATCGGGACCGCCTTTGTCACCAATAGTACCACCCATTGAAGTACAGTGTTCGCAAGTGCAAAACCGGGTTCAGGTTTGTTGGTCCCCGCTAAACGGAGAGCATGGACACAATTCGTTCCAGGGATTCGATGTCGATAGAATCGAAGGCATCGAAATCGCCGTGATCGACGTGAAGGACGCCGGTCACCTGTCCCGACGTTCCCCTGAGCGGAACCGAGATCTCGGAGTTTGACCTGCCTTCGACGCGCACGTGTCCCTCGAACTCGTGCACGTTGGGGACCACGATCGTTTCGTTTCTGTTCACGGCGCTCCAGCAGACACCGAGATTGCGTTGCAGGACGATCGCAGCGGGGGCGCCGAGATAGGGGCCGACCGTGAGGTCCTTGTCGCGCAACAGGTAGAAACCGGACCAGAAGAAGTCGTCGAAGTACCGAAACAGAAGCCCTGCAATCGTGGCCATCCGTGCCGTTTGATCGTCGGTCTCGCGCCAGGCCGTCTCGAGCAGCGAAATGATCTTGGCGTATTTGTCTTGCTTCAGGAGTGCGTCCATGAGCCTACCGGTTTCTGAAGGATCCCCGTCGGCCGGCGATCTTCTTGATCTTTCCCTTGCGCTTGCCCTTCTTTCCAGAGTGCTTGCCCGGCGGGGTCCATTTCAGATCGGCGTGATCGGCCAGCCAGCCCAGGACCGAGTTCCACCAGAGGCGCGCGTTCTGGGGTTTCTGAACGAAGTGGGTTTCGTCGGGGAAGAAGATGAGCCTGGACTCCACGCCCTGACGCTGAAGGGCGGTGAAGAGCTGCAATCCCTGGGTGTAGGGTACCCGGTAATCGTGCTCGCCGTGGATCACGAGGGTGGGCGTCTTGAAGTTCTTGACGTGGTTGGCCGGGTTGAATTTCTCGTAGAGTTCAGGAGCGTCCCAGGGCGTGCCCTTGTTCTCCCACTCGGGGAACCAGAGCTCCTCGGTGGAGCCGTACATGGAAACCATTTCGTATACTCCGTCGTGGCAGACCAGGCTCCGGAACCTGTCATTGTGTCCCAGTATCCAGTTGATCATGTATCCGCCGTAGGAGGCGCCAGCCGCAGAGACGTTGTCCCCGTCCACGAAAGAGTACGTTTCGGTCACGTGGTCCAGGCCCTTCATTATGTCCTCGTAGGGCTTGCCCCCCCAGTCGCCGCTGATCGAATCCGTGAAATCCTGACCGTATCCAACGGAGCCGTGAAAGTTGACAGCCGCCACGACGAACCCGGGGGTCGCGAACATCTGCATATTCCACCTCGGGTGAAAACTGTCGCCGAACGCTCCCTG
>JAUVAN010000459.1 GCA_030591725.1 Deltaproteobacteria bacterium | reverse complement strand
CGTCAAAGGCCGTGATGATCCGGTAGATCGCCTCGTCCAGGGCCTCGTAGACGATAACCAGGATACGAGCGGTGACCGTGTACCCCACGAGGAGGTAGCGGTCTTCGTGATGTTGCGGATCAGGGAGGTCGAGACCTCGCTGATCGTCGAAGGCAGAAACGACTTCGTAAAAGGTCACGTCGTGTTCTCTAAATACCTGCCGGCGCTTCATCTCATCCCAGAAAAATCCCGTGTCCATGCGGCTTCACTGTACGTACAATTGTACGTATCTTTCGTTGATAGTCAACCTGCTCATTCCGTCCTCAACCTTAGTTATCGCCAGCAGCACCTAACGGTTGCGCTGTTTCCTGTTGACGCCAAACATCCCCTCTCGACGTCCCCACCAAGTTTGAAGCGAATCGTTCCGAGTCGTCGCCCAATGGCTCAAACGGTCGGCCCTAGGGCAGCTCGTGGTGCAGATAAAAAGTATCGGACGACGGGGCAGCGATGGTGATGGGCGTGTCCGGAGACGGAAGCGCGATGGTCCCCGAGCCGTCGGTCAAATCCAGCTCGTAGACCAGCTCGCCGGCGCCCACGTAGACGGTGTGCACGTCACTCGCCGAGACCTGAACCTCGAGCACCACGCCACCGCATACGCTCTGGGAAGTGGCCGTGATGGTAGGCGCGGCCTGCCGTGACCTGTTCCACACCGGGATCAGTCCGTCGCCCAGGAGCACCACCGCCTTCTGGGTCCAACGATAGCTCTCCGAATCCACCACATCATATTCACCGACAAGCGGAAGCACGAAGGTGTCGTGCTCCGGCAGCTCGGCGTGGGCGGTCAGAAAGGCGTCCGCCAGCAACAGCTCGCCGGGCCGCGAGATGTCCCGAAGGGCCTCGTCGATGAACTGGCTGCCACCAGCCAGGCCCAGGCCCGTCGTGGTATTCCCAATGTAGGCGATGGCGCCCCCCTCGGGGGCGTTGATCAGCTGCTCCCCGGCGGAATCGTCGGGGAAGTTGAAATCCCCGTCGCCCGTGTGCCAGATGAAGGGGGCTTCGAACTGGCCGGCCTGGCAGGCGCCGGAGAAGAAAATCGGATAGGTGGTGTTGACCAGCGCGTAGGCGTGCTCCCCGGAGAACGTGTGCTCTGGGCTGTAGATCTGCTCGGCGGTCAGCAGATCGGGATAACCATGCCCGTTGTGCACGATGAGGTTGACCCCGGCCTCGATCTGCTGCACCTGGTTGGCCCGGGTGATGTCCAGGGCGGTGGGATCGGGGTTGTCGCTCTGGGCGTACAGCTTGGTAATCGAGAAGTCGGCCGGCAGCACGTCAATCGTGCGGCCGGCCTCCTCAAAGTACCGGGCGGAGCTGAAGTCCGTGTTCATCACGTTGACGGCGATGTTTGCCAGCAGCAGCACAGTCTGCACGTGGCTGGGCTCATACCGGGCACAGTACGCCACGACTTTCTCAACGTACCGGCGCGCCTCCAAACCGCTCGAAACCGGGATCCGTGAAATGGACACCTCGGGTCGGTAGTCCGGTGAGTCACCGATGGCGTCGCCATACACGCCGTCTCCGTTGGTATCCCACTCAGAAAGGTCCGAGTAGTAGTAGTCGGTGTAGAAGTCCTCTTCATAGGTGCCCGCGAGCTGGTTCACATACAGGTCGTGGGTCCGCCGCGAGGGGACGTTGGGCAGATCTCCGCCCAGAACGACGTAACGGAGCCCGGTCTGCGCGGCGATGTAATCCTTGATGGCCTTTGCGGTGTCGTTCGAGGGATCCGTATCATCGCAGGTCGCCGAGGCGCAGATCTCGGCCACGGTCACCAGGCGGGTGGACGTGCCGGTCTGGGTGTGAAAGGTCACCAGCGGGACAAACGCATAGCGCAACGTCTCGGTGGTAATCAGCAGTGCTTTAGGGTTCGCGAAGGTCAGCGGAGCCGCAAAGGTGACCTCTGGAATACATCCACTGTCCGGATCGGTACCCCCATCCCCAGTGTTTGTCCCGGCGGAGCCACGGTCGCAGGCTCCACCCCCGACGCCAAGCCCGACGCCAAGCCCGACGCCCAATAGCACGACCCAAGCGACATAGCCCTTGATGAATTTCATTTGGACGAACACCTCACGTACATGTCATCTCAGTCGCAGCATACCCCATTGACCCCGCGGTACCGAAAACAACCGTTGCCTATCCCTGCCAGATCCCCAGCACGAGGACGTCGTAGAAGAAGTGGGTGTACACGGCGGTGGAGAAGCCGCGCCTCAAGTAGATGATTCCGAAGAGCACGCCGGCCAGGAGGCGATACACAAAGACAAACAGCCCAAAGGCATCTCCGTGGGGCGGGATGTGGTGGGAGATGGAGAACACCGCGCCGCTCACGACCAGGGCCACGGTGAGGATGAAAAAACGCGAGAAGCTTGTCCAGCGGGTCAGTCCCGCCAACAGACCGCCGAACAGGACCACCCGGAACACGAGCTCCTCGT
>JAUVAN010000475.1 GCA_030591725.1 Deltaproteobacteria bacterium | reverse complement strand
TGCCTGTTCGACAAGATTCCACATCTCCGGTGCTCCGTCCTGAATTATTCCCATTGGCAACGACCCCAACCCCCGGGTCAATACCCATCACTTGTCACATAGCTTTCTCTGCCTTGGGTTGTAACGCCCCTTCAGGGCTTTTTCTTTTTTTGTATCCACGGTTCCCAGGGCGTTGCCCCGGGCTGGTATGTTTCAGCCTTTCAGGCTGACCTGGATGATGATCAAGACGAAGGGCGAACACCCGCCGTCGCATGGCTATGGCGGGCCAGGCTCCGGTTCGCCCCTACTACCTTTTTTTCAGGGCGATGCAGGCATCGCCCCTACTCCAAATGCCTTCGCGATCGCGGCGATCTGTTCACCCTCACCGGTGATGGGGATCCATCCTCCCAGGCGGAGATCGTCGGAGAAGACGGCAAAGGTGCTCATGGCCGGCGGCAGCGCTGCGTAGGGCGCCAGCGCCTCGGGGAAGTTGCGCGCGGGGACGATGACCGAGCGGCTGTAGGAGCCCCAGTTGTCATCCGAATCGGCGAAGGACGAGTCGGCGGTGAACTGGTAATGGATCGTCAGCCCCACGCCGGGAAGAAGGCCGGGCTTGATGGTTGTCAGTTCGAGATCTTCCGGGCGATCCACGTTCACCAGGTTGTCCGAGCGGATACCGTTGAAGGCGGAGGTCTGCTCTTCCTCCAGGATCCTGGCGCGTTCCTCGTCCGTGAGGATCTCCACCGTTTCGCGGCCGGCGACATCGAAGACCGTGAATTGGGAAGACCAGGAGTTGTGGGCAGCGCCGCAGGCCAGGACCTCCTCGCTCGAACGAATGAAGAGATACGGCCCGACTGATGCGATGACAGCGGCGCCGAACGAGTGATCCGTATAGACGAGGCCTTCCTCGTCCATCGACTCCACAAGAGGAAGCGGGGACAACTCCTCGTCGTTACGCAGGTTGACCAGGACGATGGTTTCTCCCGTCGCCGTTTCATCCGACTTCGGGCAAGGTCCCTCCATTCCATCATCTGTCCACGTGTCGCAATCGCACAGGGGCAGGTCGATAGTCCTTGTTTCGATCTCCCATATTCCGTCTGCCATCGGGAACAGCAAGCCTTCGCGGGACGCCAGGATCACCGCGCCGAACCGGTTTCCACGAAGCCAGTGGGAGGTGATTCGATCCTCCCGATCCATGGTCCAGATCACCACGTCCTGTGTCGGTTCGTTTACAATGGCCAGGGCTGCCCCGACCGCCACGGCGGCCTCGACAGTATCGTCCTGTCCCGATGAAGGTCTAGAGCCGCACGCGAGGCAAAGCAGGGCCGCTGACAGGAAAAGCAGCGCATATCTGGAAGGGCCGGTGTTGTTCATCTCTTGACCTTACTTCGGAGCTAAATCAGGTAGAAATGCAGCACGAGCCTGACGAAGGGAACCACCGGCCAGACGTTGGGATTTTCTGTTCCTTCTTTTGCTACGTTGTCTATCCAGTCCTCGACGACCGGATGGTAGAGAATGCCCAGCTCGCCGCCCCACGAAAAGAACCCCTCTACATTTAGTATTTCAAAGCCATATCCCAACATGAAGAACGGGCCCTGCCCGACGTTCCAGCCTGCCCGCAGAGGGATGTAATGGTTTCGGTGCAGGTAAAGTAAAACCGCTCCGCCCGGGGATATGATCTTCCAGCGGGTATCGCTGTCGGTCATATCGTCCGTGTAACCCGAGATGATGGGGAAACCGGTGGGGGGGGTCCATCCCACGCCCGCCTCCAATCCGACCCACGGTAGCCCGGGGGCGCCGGTCGGGATACGTCCCCGCACATCCAGCGCGGCGATGCCGTATCCTCCCATCGTTCCGAACCCGAGCGCAAAGTGGCGCGTCAGGAGTTTGATTTCGTCATCCATGATCGTGGGTTTCTTGTACCCGTCATCCGATTCCACTTCATCGCCGGCGTCTTCACCCTCCGGCGTCGTTCCGAGGATCGGCTTGTTCTGCGCCGGTTCGGGTTCACCCCGGATCATGCGGGCCGACTTCTGTGCCTGGGCCCTTACCCCGGCGTTCGCGTCATACTTCCCCAGATGATCGAGCAGATCCAGTTGATCCTGGGCTTGCATTGTACCAAGGGCGCGGCACGCGGCTTCTCTGACCTCGGAGAACGAATCATCGCGCGCCATCGACGCGAGCTTCCCTT
>JAUVAN010000309.1 GCA_030591725.1 Deltaproteobacteria bacterium | reverse complement strand
TTTCATTTTTCTAGCCATGATAGTCCCTCACACCGACGATATGGATAGCGGTCACCTTCCGCCAGTCCACGCCGCCGTCGGCTTTTTGGGGCGGTGGTTCCTCGGCTGGGACGAAAACAAGCCTCATCCCTCCATGAAGATCCAACGCGAAATGCCCGACCAAGTCACCCTCCAACTCGTGACAACGACCAGGCAGAAAACGCATCTCCTCAAGATTGCCGCAGTCCGCCAGATCGTCGAGCCGAGACCGAAGCTTTTTTGCACAGGGCCGACCATGAGCCCTGGTAGCCTTTCGGTCGTCGTTGCACAGGTTGCGAAGCTTGCCGGTTTTGAAACTGATGTCCACTCGCCACTCCTATAACATTAACCCCTGGGGTTAACGTTGTCAACTATTACCCGGGCTGAATCGTTTTCCAAAATGGGCCCAAACTATTTCGGCTTGCCGGGGATGGGAGTGCCTACCGGGATAGGCTCTAAAGCACATACCACCGTCGCGGGGTAAAAACCTCGTCGTGCAGGCTGACGGCAAACGCGTCGGTCATGCCGGCCAGGAAATCCCGGATGTCTTCGGCGGGGGTTTCGTCCCTCGGGGCGCCCGGCCAGTGGACCTCGTAGAAACGATCTATATCTTCAAGGAAGTACTCCCACAGGTGTTCGATCATTTTTTCGGCCTTGTGGAACTCCTCATGAACATCCTTGTTGTAGTAAACGCGCTTGTACAAGAAGGCTCGCAGGTTATCGAGGGCGTCCGCCGCCACCTTACTCATGGAGATCCCGGGCTCGTCGTCCTCCATGTTCGAGTGCTCGATGATGTCGAACACCATTGTGGTCAGCCTGCTCGAATGAGTGTCCCCGAGCACCTTCAGAAGATCGGCCGGAACATCTGCAGTTGTCAGAACCCTGGCCCTCAGCGCGTCGTCCAGGTCGTGATTCACATAGGCAACCAGGTCCGCCAGGCGAACCAGTCGGCCCTCCAGAGTCTGAGGTAGCTCGTCGTTCGGAACATCCATTATGGGCCCGGCGCCCTTGGAATGCCGCAGGATGCCGTCGCGAACCACCGCCGTCAGGTTGAGCCCCAGGCCGTTGTTTTCCAGCTTCTCCACCACCCGCAGGCTCTGTCGTTCGTGCCGAAACCCGCCGGGTACCAGGCGCTGCAACGTGGCCTCCCCCGCGTGGCCGAACGGAGTGTGACCCAGATCGTGCCCGAGCGCGATGGCCTCCGTCAGGTCCTCGTTGAGATCGAGCGCCCGGGCCAGCGTGCGAGCGATCTGACTGACCTCCATGCAGTGGGTCAGCCGTGTCCTGTAGTGATCGCCCTGGGGCCACAGGAATACCTGGGTTTTTCCCCGCAACCGCCGAAATGCCTTGCAGTGAACGATACGGTGACAGTCTCGCTGAAAGGCCGTGCGAATGGGACACGGCTGCTCCGGTCGCTCTCTTTCGTGAAGATGGTCTGCGGATTTCGTTGCGTGCACGCAGAGCATGGCAGACTCACGCTCCTGCGCCTTCAACCTGATATCGGACTTCATTGCTTCTCCGAAAGAAAATGAACTGTCCCGTCATCGGTTCCGATCACCATCCTCTTGCCCGAAGCAAGCGCCGGCGACGAGTCGATCTCCGCCCCCATGTCCTTGCGCCACACAACCTCACCGGTCTTCGCATCCATGGCGTAAAGGTGGTGATCCCTCGACCCCACGTACAGCCGGCCTCCCGTCCCGAGCACCGGAGTCCCGCGCACGGCGCCGCCGGTAACCGACTTCCACAACTCCACGCCCTTGACGGCATCCACGGCGACTACAGCTCCCGACATGGTAGCCGCGAACACCGTCTTTTCATCCGTCGAAACGGCCACGCCTCCGAGCAAGGCCCCGCCGGCATCGAATTTCCAACGCAATCCCCCTTTTGGCGCGAGTCGATACATGAACCCGTCTTTGGATCCAAACACCACGTTATTGTCGTTCAGAGCGGCAACCGACCCCTCTACCCTGCCCCCGGTGCCGAACGCCCATACGGTGGTGCCGTCCGGCTCCATCGCGTACACCCTTCGATCGTGACTACCCACCACCACGATGCCGTCGGGGCGGACTGCGGGTGAAGCGTTGACGTGGCCGTTCAGATGCGCCAAAAAGCGCCTCGTGCCGTTCGACGACACCGCGTGCAGGCCGTCACCACCCACGTAGACAACGCCGTTCTTTCCGATCACCGGAGACGAATCCACATCCTGCTTCATGCTGTAGGTCCACCGGACGGTCCCATCGGTAGTGAATGCGATAAGAGTCTTGTCGTCGCAACCCACGTACACCGCTCCGCTCAGGCTGACCGCGGCGGTCGAGAAGATCGGCTTCCCGCAAACGTAGCTCCAGCGCAGGCTCCCGTCTCTCCTCAGAGCGTTGAACGTTCCGTCCACCGACCCAACGTACACAGAACCGTCGGGCCCGATTACCGGCGAGGAGAAAACACGAGCCCCAGTTATGAACACCGCGGTCGACTCCGGCTCCGTGGCCGGGCCCTCGACTTGCGCGCGGTTCAGGTGTCTCGGGCCTCCGCCGAACATTGCAAAGGGAACATTCGGCACATCGTCACCGGACGAGGGGTCTGTCGCCACCCCGACTCCGCCGTCCACCACACCACCATTCGGCTCCACGGATTTGCTCCCCTGTCCCCGAGGGCCGCAGGCGCCGAATGTCGCCATGCAGACCGCCGAAGTCATTATCACCGAAATTCGCATCGAGAACATGGACGGCAGGTTAGCACAAAATTATATGCGAAGCTCAAAGATAGGAGACCGAGAGGTGTACTCGATAGCGGTTGTCGCTGTTTACGGCGACTTGACCGGCCAGCCTGGCGGCGAGGGCCCTGGCCACCTTATCCATCGCCTCGCCGATGACCCGCTCGATGAGGTCTGTCTCCATATTGGAGAACACCCCCAACCCGATGGCGTAACCGATCGGAAACGTGAGCACTCCCAGCGGGATCATCCAGGCCAGGTGCCCGTTGCCCATTTCGCTGGTCACTTCCTGCGAAACCGAGACCGGCAACCCGCCGCCCGCAGGCGTGGCGGTGAGGGTCAGAACCATGGTCTTTTCATCGGACCGCCAGAATTTGAAGTAGAAGGTGCTCTCCTGGTTCACGATTGCCGAGCTCCCCGACAAGGCGTCTACCCGATTTACGCTCACCTCGCCGAAGTGGCCCCCCAGCTGCTTTTCGAGGGCCGCCTGGAGCGTGGCGCCGTACTGCACCATGGAAAAGCCCATCTTCAGAGGGTCTCCCTCTTCCTTGCCCATCGACTTGTACTTCCGCTTGAGGCCGTCCTTCTCTTCACCGGTTGTCACCGCGATGACCTTACATCTGAAGTGACCCCTTTTCTCCTTTTCCTCGCCGTCGTGCAGCTTCAGGGGCACGCACCCGGCGGTCTCCGGAACGATCAGGTCAAGTGCGATGGCGTCGGCGCCGCCGGCCGGCTCGACTGCGGCCATATCGGGGTGGAGATTTCTGAACCCCTCGTACCCCTCCATTACATCGAGCTGCCGGACACCGAAGCAGCCGATCGAACTCAACGCGATAATAACAAGAAAGAACACTTTGATCAGACTTCTGGTTTTCATTATTTCACCCCATGCTTCTTCTCGAGTTGTTTATAAAGACCCCAATAATTACATTTCAGGCAAGGTGTGCCCTTTTTTTCGCTTTGATCGCAGATATCTGAGGTTGTGATCGTTTATCCCGACCACGTGCGGGATGGACTCGGACACCTTCTGACCGCCGAGCTCCAGATGCTGTAGCTTCAACGGGTTGTTGGAGAGCAAACGTATGGACTTGCCGCCCAGCAGGTAACGCAGCACCACCGCCGCGTCGGAGAAATCGCGGGAATCTTCGGGTAGCCCGAGGGACGTGTTGGCCTGGTAGGTGTCCTGACCGGCGTCCTGCAACAGGTATGTTACTGCTTTCGCCCACAGGCCTATCCCCCTGCCCTCATGCCCGGACATATATACCACGGCGCCGCCCTGCGCAGCGATCAGACGAAACGCCTCTTCGAGCTGGGGGCCGCACTCGCAGCGCAACGATCCGAACACGTCGCCGGTCATGCAGCACGAATGGATCCTCACCAGCGGGCTTTCGACCTTCTGGAAATTCGGGCTTGCCAGAAGCGAGCTGACGCTCATGTTCTCTTGCAGGAGGGATCTGAAGGCCTCCTCGCCACCCCCGG
The DNA here is from genome assembly GCA_030591725.1 of Deltaproteobacteria bacterium. Classification (GTDB taxonomy): domain Bacteria; phylum Myxococcota_A; class Polyangia; order JAAYKL01; family JAAYKL01; genus JAUVAN01. The sequence continues at coordinate 888 of JAUVAN010000309.1, read as the reverse complement.
GAACCGCGTTGGCTGCATCGAGGACGCTGTGCAACTCCACATGCCTCACGAACGGATACCACGAAAAGGTCACCTCCACGCCGTCGATCAACCTGGGAATCGGGATCGGCCCGAGCATGGAAACGCACGACCCACCTTGCTCATTTATATCTACGGGTGTGGCGTTCCGATCCAGGTTGACCAGTTGATTGTCGCGCTCGAGCTTCTTGCGTATCTCTGCGTCTACATAGCTGAACAAGAATCACCTCGAAATATTATCCATCTGTTGACCGTATTAAATAGGTGTATACATCTAGGTCCAGATCGAAGGAAATGAATAATCGATGAACCTGTCCTGGAAAATCTTCACGGCATTCAAGATACCCATACGCCTGCATATAAGCATGGTGATAATTCCTTTCTTCGCGTTTAAGTTTAACCGGACGGAGGTCCCCGACCCCGGGCCGTGGGACGTCGTGACGACCATGGGGCTGGTCGTGCTCCTGTTCGGTTCGGTGCTGCTTCACGAGTTGGGCCACGCCCTGACCGCGCGCAAGTTTGGCGTTCACACCAAGGACATCATCCTCACCCCCATAGGCGGCATGGCAAGAATGTACAACATGCCCCGTTCGCCCGTGCGGGAAATACTCATCGCCCTGGCCGGGCCGGTCGTTTCCCTGGCTATCGCTTCAGTCGCCTTCATGTTTACATTGGTATTCATCTTCGTTCCCGTTGTGCCCGAAGTGGTCTACGTGGGATTCTCCACCCTGTTCACCCTCAATCTGATGCTGGGCCTGTTCAACCTGGTCCCGGCCCTCCCCATGGACGGTGGTCGCATCCTGCGCGGAACCCTGGCGATCAAGCGAGATTACCTCTCCGCCACAATACTGGCTGCCAGGATTGGAAAGA
>JAUVAN010000112.1 GCA_030591725.1 Deltaproteobacteria bacterium | reverse complement strand
GCCGAGATCCCGTCCAGGGAAAGGATCGAAGGGGCGACACCCTGCGTTTTTGTGGCGAATCACAGATCCTGGTTGGACGCGGTCTTTGCCATGTCGATGTTCCCGAATGTGCGGTTGCCGATCAAATCGTCGTACATGACGGTGCCCCTGCTCGGTATGGCCATTCGCTGGATGGGCTGCATACCCATGGATCGAACTTCAAAGGAGTCCATCCTCGCGGGTATCACCGAGTGCCGCCGCACCCTTGCCGACGGCAACTCCCTCTTCGTCTTTCCAGAGAGCACCCGCGCCCCGAGAGGAAAGATGCTCGCTTTTTCGGACGTGTTTTTTCGCGTTGCCCTGGAAGCAGACGTTCCCGTAGTCCCTGTGCTCCTGCACTCGGATATCCCGTACCTCTCACCGGACAAGGGAAGCCTGTTGACCTTCCGACGCGCTACATGGAGGATCCGGGTGTTCGATCCGCTGCCGCGAGATACAAGGGACAGGGCGTCGGATCTCTCGAGGATGGCGAAACGGATGATGACCGCGGGCCTGGCCGATCTCGCCGACGATCGCCCCTGAGGCCTCAGACGGAAAAGGAGACAAGAAATGAGCAGAGTCGATGTGGGTCCGCAGGAAATCATGCAAATCCTGCCTCACCGGGATCCGTTTTTGTTTGTGGACCGGGTGCTTGAACTCCAGGTGGATGAGCAGGTGCTCGCGCAACGCGTACTGCGCGAGGATGAACCGCATTTTGCCGGGCACTTTCCAGGTCGCGCGATAATGCCCGGGGTTCTCATCACCGAGGCCCTTGCGCAGACAAGCGGCTTGTTGCTGGCGCTCTCGGCCATGGAACGGGGGGAGCGACCGCAGGGTGATATCTTCTATCTGGCTCGCGCCGACATGAAGTGGACCGAGCCGGTTACTCCCGGAGAAACTCTGTTGCTCGAGGCGCGCCTGCAACGAAACCTGGGCCCCCTCACGGCGTTCAGGGTCAGGGCGTACACCCGCAAGAAAGATGTCGCGTCCGGAAATCTGACCCTCGCCCGGGTCGAGGCCTGAGGACTTGGACTCTGTTGCCTGGTACGCCGTTCACGTTCGCTCAAATCAGGAGCGCGTGGCGGCCGATCACATCCGCGCCGCCGGAGTGGAGGTCTTCCTGCCCACATACCGGTCGCCGTCCTCAAGGACCGACCGAAAGGTAATCCTCGACCGTCCACTCTTCTCCGGATACCTGTTCGTGCGCCTCTCGGAACAACAACCCCGAAGAGTCGATGTGCTAAGGGCTCCGGGGGTTGTTCGCATAGTCGCCTTCGGCGGTGCGACGGTTCCGGTTTCGGATGAAACGATAAAGAGCCTCAAGATCCTGGTAGGTGAAGCCGCGCACCAGGCTCGTCCCCATCCACTCGTTCAGGCGGGACGCAGGGTCGTTGTCATGGATGGGCCGTTCACCGGCGCGGTCGGCACGATCCACGATTCAGCCGATCGCCAGCATCGTTTGGTGGTCGAGGTGGAGTTCCTCGGACGCGCCGTTGCCGTTCCCATCGAACCTGATCAGGTCAAGCTATTGTTCGATTGAAGAGAGATTCTAGAGACCAAGGATCTCGGCGAGTTCTACCGGGTCGGTGGTCTTGGGCAAGACGTGATCGATGGTCTCGGGGGGGTGGAGGTCTTTCACGTTCGTTCCGGTGAGGATGACGATACTCCTGATCGAGGGGAAAGCGCTTTTCCATTCCTTTGCTATGTCCATGCCCTTGGGTTGCCCCGGACCCAGGAGATGGTCGCATATGACGTGGGTAACCTGCTTTGAATGGAGGATTGTCTCCGCGTCGGCGGGGGTCGAGGCGGTGACGATCTCGTCCACCCTGTCCCCCATGAGCCGCCTCAACGCGCGGCAGACCGAACTCTCATCATCGACTACCAACAAAACGGATCTGGTTTTTTCGGCCACGTGAGACTCCTTCCGACCCCAGGCGACAATACATCAATAACGAACCTACGTCTTGCGGATTATAGCCCTGCCTCCGGCGCTGGCGAGCTTCTTGCCGACGCGATCCAGTACCACGTTCTGAGTGAACTCGCCCTTCCCACTCTCTCTGGGCTCGAATTCCACCTCGACCGTGATCGCGTCACCGCTTTGCACCGGGACAAACGGAATGAAGAGGAACCTCATCTGAAAGAAGGTCGCGCGCAATTCATCCGCGTCCGAAAACTCCGGCCAGGCTGAGCGCAAGAGATCTGATCTATCCCGCACGTACCGGTCCGCCGACTTGGTCAGGAAACGGATACATGCCTCGGACGAGATTTCACCCACCTCGGAGATATCGCCTTTTTCAAGGACGAAATCGTACACTTCCTTCGAAAACCCGTTGTGCTTCATGTTGGCCTCACCCGCGTGGGCGACCTCGGATCGCGAGGTCGTTTTCTCCTCGGCGTGGATGTTTATCTCCACACCCTCCATTCCCTCTCGTGCAAGGATATTCCTGCACGCCACTCTGCCGTTGATCACTGCCCCCATGTAGCCGCCGCCGCCACCGCGACACCAGGCCCCTGTGAAGTAGAGCCCCTTGAAAATCGAGGTGACGGAGAAACGCGAATTGTCCGCCTGATCCGGTGTCTGGGCCCACCCGTAAACAGAGCCCCACGGATTTCGCGTGGCCAGCTTCATGGTCCGGGGCGTTCCCATCTCCAGGACACGAATACGGCCCTCCAGTCCCGGATAGCGCAAAAACACTTTTTTCAAAATAATGTCAGTTACCTGCTTCTTCTTTTCGAGATAGGCATCCCGGGGGATCTCGGTCCATGCCTTTCCGTCCGCCACCTCCAGCACCTGTATGATGCCGTGGCCCGGCGGATGGTTGACGCCGCTCTCCTCTGTGTAATCACTGATAACGTAGTCAGTCCTGTCGTGCGCCTCCGACATGGCCAGTTGATACGCCAGGTGGTTGTCGTATCCCCCGTTGACAAAGGTGGTCCGCTTGTCAACTCCAACCTCCGCAGCCGGACAATCGAGTCCGATGTACAGGGTCAACAATGAGCACGAGGGCTTCATGTTGTTGAGCTTGTAAATGTACGGTGCGGCCAGGTGCTCCTTGCCGATGAGGGAAAAGTAGGTCTGCACCGGGCCGGCGTTGGAGACCACGATGGGCGCGGTATAACGCTCGCCGCTATCGAGCTCCACACCGTAGGCCCTCCTGTCCTCGGTGAGGATTTTCGTTACGAGAGAAGCTGTCCTGACCACCGACCCGGCCTCTCTCAGGGTCCGGGCCATCGCCAGTGACAGCTCCTGCCCGCCGCCGCGAATGTAGTAGTTGCCGGACAGGATGTGCGAGCCGAAAACCTCCGCCGCCCAGTTTGCCGAGCAAAGCGTGTTGGGCAGTCCGGTCGATTGCCACAGTTGCCCCAGCAACCCGTGGAGCTTCTCGTCCGAGAAGCACTCGGAGAGGAGGTCCTGGTAGGTCTTTTTGAAGTATCGAGCGGGAAAGAAATTATCGAGATCCGCCTCGCCGGTCCAGACGAGGTCGGCGTTGTCTCCCACCACCCTCTTCATGATGTCGATGAATCGATCGATCCCCTTTCCCTCTTGCGGGAACAAGGACTTCAGATATTCGGCTGCGGGACCCTCGCCGCCGGGAAGATCGTACTCCCGATCGGGGAAGACCGAGGTGAACATGGGCACGTGCTCCACGATGTTGAGCTTGTCCACCACACCAAGATATTCGAGAAGCCTGTAGAGCCCACCACCCCTGTTCATGGCCGAAAGGACATGGAGCGACACGTCGAAGTGGTAATCACCCCTCGAGTAGTTCTGACAGTAGCCGCCCACCTTCGGTTGCTTTTCCAGGACCAGGACGTGGAAACCCAATTTGGCAAAATGCAACGCGCAGCTCAGGCCCCCGAGACCCGATCCGATCACGATGACATCGTATTTTTTTTCCGTTGAAGTACCCATCAGGCCGCCAGAAACTGGTCCTTTCCAACCGAGCAAACCGGACAGATCTCAGGCGGGTAGTCACCCTCGTGGCTGTACCCACACATCCGACAAACCCAGCCGGAGCTCCGGTAATCATCATCACCCGGGGGCAACGAATGAGTCTTGACGATACCGTCGATATCCCCGGCATCGACCAGATCCCCGGGGACCGGGAGTGCCCGCCTGATAATCTTCTCGATTTCATGAAAACCATCGGTCTCGAAAAGGAAAATAGCTGACTTGAGCCTGTAGCGATCGTCGAACCGCAGGGCACGGTAGGCCCGTCCGGACCGATCGTCGATAACCATGTCCCCTCGCTCGCTCGAAATCGAACGGCCACAGACAAACAGCGGCATCTCGGGCATCTTGAGATGAATCACCAGCGGTGTCGATGTCGCCTCGCGCCTGTTTTCGAATGCATTTGCCCCGGCGATTTCTCCCTGGGCCCTGGCCGGATTCCACAGGAAGTTGTGCTCCCCATCGAACTGCGCGCAGTTTCCGCAAGCCGAGATTCCCGCGACGCCGGTGTTCATGTGCGAATCCACAATGATGCCGTCGCCACACTCGATTCCGGCGGATCTTGCAAGTCGCGTATCGGCCGAGGCTCCCGCCATCAGGAGCACCATGTCCGCATCGAGCCCGCCGCCGCCGTGGATGACCCGCAATCCCGCTGTGCGCGTCTCCAGGCGCTCGGCCGGAGTCGAAAGTCTGGTATCGATCCCCTTTTCGCGCAGGAATTCCCCAAACATCCCGGACGAAGTACGGTCCAGGTGAAGTGGCAACACGGAATCCCCGGCCTCGAAAATGATGACCTTTTTACCGGCATTCGCAAGCTCGACTGCGGTCTCGACACCCAGAACTCCACCACCGATTATCGCGACGGTTCCGGCGCCGGCGAGAGCTTCGCGAACACCGATTGCATCGGCGAGAGACCAGAGTGTGAACACCCCCTTGTTATCGATCCCATCGATGACCGGTATCGTCGGGACGGCTCCGGTGGCGAGGATCAGCCTGTCGTAACCCCATTGCCTGCCATCCTTCGAAATCACCGAGTTCTTCCCCGGATCGATCGACTCGACATCCTCACCCCACCGGGCGTCAATCCCGTAATCGTGCAACCCATCGGCGCCATGGAAATAGAGATGATCCTGCCGCTTCTTTCCCGTGATGAACGCGCACAGGGCGATCTTGTTGTAGAAGGGATACGGTTCGCGGGCAAAGAGAGTTATCCCCGCATCGGGATACTCATCCCGAGCAGCCATGGCGGCGCTCACGCCCGCTATTCCACCACCGACAACTATGATCCTTCCAGTCGACATCGCACGTTCAGCAATATCGCACATCGAGGCTGCCACAAAGGAGATTCTGGAAGATCAGCCGCTTAGCGGCGAAACCCGCCCCTACTTGACTTGCGCGTAAAATCCATCAGTATCGGCTAGACTGTAATTGGAGGTGCTCACAAGATGGCCAGGTACAACTGTCTCGTTGTCGAGGACTCGCAGATGATGAGGCAACTGCTCGTCATGGCTCTTTCGCGCATCGCTCAGCTCAAGGTTTTTGAGGCGGACGACGGCCTCATCGGCATGAAGATGCTGGCAGACCGGAAATTCGATATTGTCATCGTCGATATAAACATGCCCATCATGGACGGCCTCAAGCTCATCAAGCATATCCGATCGGACGAGGCACATTCCGACGTTCCGATAATAATCGTAACCACGGAAGGCGGCGCCGAAGACCGCCAGAGGGCCACCCTCCTGGGCGTTCAGGCATACATCACCAAACCGGTGAACGCCCCCAAGGTCATCTCCACCGTGAAGAAACTCCTCAATATAGATCCCTAGTCGCGTGAATCCAGGTACTCATTCACGCAGGGTTCCACCACCGCCCTGCCTCTGATCCTGGTATCGAGAGAACGTAAATTCCCATAGAGGCCGACCATCGTTCGCTGAACCAGCATCAGGCCGGACGGCAGCCTGAAGTGCCGGATGTGCTCCACGAACTCCGGAAGTCGTTTCATCATGCGTCTATGAAGCGTGGAGCTTCCAAAATCGAACGGCGCGTTCGAATCGAAAACGGGGATCAGCATGTCCCTCCAGGTCTTGTAGATCCATACCTCGGGTGGCGGCTCATCGGGATCTCTCGCTCCGATCCCCATCATTCCACGCTCCACCATCTCGTAGTCCTCCTCGAACGCGCCCACGATGATGTCCCCGGCAGCGGCTACCTCCTCGGAGGTAAAGCGTTTCACGCTTCCAAAATCGTACAGAGTAATCGTTCCGTCGGGCGCAAACGCAAAGTTGGCTGGGTTGGGATCCGAGTGCAGCGTTCCCAGACTGAAGATCTGGGAGAACACCAGCTGCATCAGACGAGCTCCGATCAGATCCCTCACCTCCCGGGGATATTCCCTGGCCCGGGCAAGGGTATCACCGCCCTCGTAGCTCATGGTCAACACGCGCTTGGAGCTCCTCTCCCCCACCACCTTCGGGATCCGGACAAAGGGATGGCGCTGATGGAATTCACCGAGCAACCTGATGTTGTCCGCCTCAAGGCAGTAGTCCAGCTCCTCGTGCAACCGCGCCGTCATCTCCGCAAAGAAGGCCTCGAGTGTCCTGCGCTTCTTCTTGAACATCCCAGCTGCCCGAAGCGCGAACTTCAGGTGGGCGATATCGGCGTCGCACGATCTGTCCACGCCGGGGTACTGAACCTTGACAACCACCTCGCGCCCGTCGTCGGTCACGGCCCGGTGGACCTGACCGATGGACGCGGCGGCGAACGGCTCCCTTTCAAAACTCGCGAACAGGCGCTGTGGAAGCTCACCGAACTCCGCATGAATCTGCTTCTCGAATACCTCGTAGGAAACCGGCGGCGCGTCCTTGCGCAGGGCAGCCAGCGGCAGCGCGATCTCGGCCGGGAGAAGGTCACTGGAGATCGAGACCATCTGCCCCACCTTCATCACGGGGCCCTTGAGATCCCCGAGCGTCCTGGCGATGCGACTGCCCACGAGAGCGTCGGTGACTCTCTTGCGTCTCCCGGCCCTGTCGGCTGACATGAAGGCGGACAGAATGCGAAATCCCGTGTATCGACCGGCCACGGAGGCGGTCATGCCGGCCAGCTTGAAGAAACGCGTGATCTTGCCCTGATTCATGCCGAGGAATTCTACTCGTCCCGCTGTTCCATGAACTGCCTGTCGGCGTACGTCCAGACCGAAGCGATCGATGCGATCGAGGAGATCATCGCCGCCAACGCAATGACGACGAACAGGGCGCGGACCCTTGCCCGACCGACGAGTTGTGCGACCCAGTAGATCAGCAGCGAGATCCCACCCACCACCATGAGCATCTGAATGGGGAAAGGCAAAAGGAGGAAGTCCAGATCTCCGGCGGCGTGCTTGATCTGGAAGGCCAATATCCAGGGGAGACCCAGACAACAAACCAGGCCTCCGGCGACGCAGTAGCCGATCCCGCTCCCACTGGTCTTTCGATGGGATAATCCCACTATTCCCATGCACGCGGCCACCAGGCAAATGGCGAATCCCAGCCAACCCACGCCCGGCAGCCAGCCGATGGAAATTCCAATTACTGACAGCACCATGGACAGGAGCGATATGAGATTCAGCACGAGCACCTCCCTGAAGACAGACGAAAACATACCAGACTCATTTTTGAGGTGCCAGAGCCATTTTGAGCCCCACCCCAACAACAAGGGTTACTCCGAAAATGAACAGTGCTAGAATGCGCATGTCGGTTGGTTGCGATCTTGTCAGAAACCGCGTTTGCCAACGCCCTGAAATGGAGAACCGAAATGAAATCAAAAATTATCTTTTTATTGCTACTTGCATTGGCTCTATCCTTCGGCAATGCCTGTGCCGATAGTGGCGGATCCAGCTCGGACAGCGACTCCGACACGGACTCGGATACCGATTCAGACTCCGATTCGGACACTGATTCAGACACCGATTCGGACACCGACTCGGATACGGATACGGACTCGGACACCGACTCGGACACCGACTCTGACACCGATTCAGACACCGACACTGATACTGCCACCAGTGAATACGACGCCGGCATCTCGGACGGCGGCCCCGGTGATCTTTGTTTCGTGGTTGTAGATCAACCGTTCGACGAGGTCGCTGCAATAGGATGGAGTTCCACTGAATTCGGAGACACCTACGACGCATACCTGGCAGACGATGTCGTTCTGACGTCGCCCACACCCATCCGTCTCATTCACACGCCGGGCTCGGGCGCTGACCTCTCCCTGGCCACATCGCTCAACTGGGCTGTCTATGCAGACTCCGGCGGAGCGCCTGCGGGCACCCCCAACGACGGCGTCACCACGCCCCAGTGGTCCATCTCACTTCCGCCCGGAAACTCCAATATTTACAGCAATGGCTCCGACATCTATTTGCATGTTTCGGCTCCTTTCACATTGCCCGCAGGCACCTGGTGGTTTGTCTTCTGGGCTCAGGGCGACATCTCGACCATGGGACAATTCTTCTGGTCCGCCTCGGATACCAGTAACGGTGCGGTCTTGCAGTTCGTCAATCCACTGGACGGGTTCGGCCTTGGGGTCACAACATGGACACCCATCACAACGGCGGTAACCACCACCCAACACGACCTGGCCCTCGATGTATGGACCGGCACCTGCATGTTGCCGTGGGACGAAGTATGTTCAGGAGGGATTGACGAGGACTGGGATGGCCGCATCGACTGCCTCGACTCCGAGTGCTGGGCGGAGACCTCTTGTCAGGTAACCTGCTCCACCACCGACACCATCACTTGCGGCGCCACAATCAACTCGACGACAGTCGGCGCCAGCGACATCATGAATCACTACGATTGCGCAGTTGTCCCCGAGGATGGGCCCGAGAAGATATACGAGTTCACCGCTCCGGCCGATCACGGCATAACGGCGACAATATCCGGTCACACTGCGGAACTGGACGTATTCATCCTGGATTCCTGCGCAACCGACTCCTGTGTAATCGCCGGGGACGACTCCGCCGTAGCGATTGTCGACAACGGCCTCACCTACTACATTATTGTCGATGGCAGGAACGGTGATGAGGGTACCTTTACTCTCGACCTGACATGTGGCCCAACCATCCTGGACGGTTGCTATACGACATCCACACCCGGTTGCGGAGGCTGTCCCTGTGAAGCCGCCGTCTGTGCGGCGGACGCATACTGCTGCTCCACCGCCTGGGATGCCACGTGTGTGGCTGCCTGCTCATATTGTCCCTAGCCCCCCCCTGGCCTCCTATATGTGTTATCTTTGTTTTTGAACCATCATCGAGAGGTGCATTCACAATGAGATCCTTATTTGCAATTTTGACCGGCCTGTGCCTGGTCGTGGCCTTCTGGGGACAGATCGGATGTGACGACGGCGACAGACGCAGCAGCGACGGCGACGCGGACACAGATGGAGATTCGGACAGCGACACGGGCGACGCCATAACAGGAGCGATGCAGGGTGTTGCGCTGGCCCCTACTGGCGCCTTCCCGATCCCCGGCGCACTGATCTACCTGACAAAAGGAGACGGTCCCGAAATCCCGGATTCGATCTTCTGCTACGAATGCGAGGACATGACTGAGAAGAAGTGGACCCTCTCCAACTCGGACGGCACCTGGTCCCTGACCGACGTCCCTGTTGGCGACTGGAATATCGTGGTTCGCAAGGGCTTCTTCCAGCGCCAGAGCGCCGTTTCTATCAGCGAGGGGCAAGTTCTGGACGTGCCGGCCGAGAAAACCACCCTGCCGGCGGACAATAGCCCCGACGGCCTGGATCAGATCCCCAACTACGCGGTCCTCGGCACCTACCCCGACGAGACCTACAACCTGCTGGGGAAGATCGGCATGGGCACCATGGCGGGCGGTGAGATCGCCTGGGGCACGGAGACATTCGACATCTTCGACGACGACATCTCCGCCGCCGGCTATCCCTCACCCACCACCCTGTTCGCGGATCAGGCCGCTCTCGACCACTACCACATGATCTTCCTGCCGTGCTCCGCAGACAGCGTGGGCCTCGACTTCGTCGACAGCCACGTGAGCATGATCCAGAACTACGTGTCCGGCGGCGGCAAGATATACAACTCCTGCTGCGTGGCATACTGGATCGAAAAACCCTTCCCCGAGTACCTGGACTTCGCGCCGAACTCGAACGACGACGGGGCATACGCCTGGGACATCGGGAGGATATCCGGCAGCACTCTCGCGACCACCGGCACGGTGGTTGACCAGGGCTTGCGACAATGGATGGAGGTTGTCACGTCCGTCAGCGTGGACGCGGTGCCGTTTGTCAACGGCTACGCCCGGGTCGACGCGCTGATCGAGGTTGACGACAATCACGGCCTGGACGACGACAACGGTGTGGTCAAGCCCTACGCGTGGGTGACCGGCTCGGCCGGCGACGTCTACCAGGATGCGTCACTCATGACCACTTACAACTACGACTGCGGAAAGATCTTCTTCTCGGTGTACGAGACCTCCGAGAACACCGCCGTCATCACGCCCCAGGAGTTCGTGCTCATCTACATCATTCTGGAAGTCGGTGTGTGCGAGGGCGACTACACCCCGCCGGAGTAGGGGGAAGCCCCGAAGATCTATCACATCTTCTACGATGCATTTCGTCTGGCCCTGTACCGCGGAAATAAATCCCGCGGCCAGAAATGAAGAACACAGAAGGCCGGAGGCCTTGCGCGAAAGCGCATCGTTGCCGCAGTGTTTACGCTGCGGGAAGTGCCCTGGTGAGAAAGTCCCCCCCTACTCCGGCGGGGTGTAGTCGCCCTCGCACACACCGACTTCCAGAATGATGTAGATGAGCACGAACTCCTGGGGCGTGATGACGGCGGT
>JAUVAN010000471.1 GCA_030591725.1 Deltaproteobacteria bacterium | reverse complement strand
CGCTCATCGATCGCCACGCGCCGTATGCTGTCGGCGAAGCGAGCGTAGTCTCCCTCCTGGACTGCCCGGCAAGTCATTTTGAACTCTCTTCGATCGCGTTGATATCACGAAGCTCTGCAAGCAACGCCTGGAGATCATCGCCGGCATCCGTTCGCTCCACGTTGTACTCCTGAGTTACAACATCAAGGATCTGATCAAGTGTTTTGGCCCCGTCGAGCAGCTCCCAGATTCTGCTTCCGGTCTCATTGAGTACGTAGATGCTGTCGAGATCCGCCCTGGTTTTGCAAACGGGTACAAAGACTGTCTCGCCGCCGACGACACGCCAGGCAACTGAGTCGCTTTTATCGAAGACGGATTCCATGTCAGGAGAGGTATCGAGCATTTTATTCCAGTCCACTCATTCCATACAGCCAATTACCATATTAGTACACAATTCCGCCAGAGGCAAACTTGAATTATTTCCATTTGCCCCGAAACGCCTAATAGCCTAACGTTTAAGTCTTCAAATTTCAAAGGCAAGGAGTGCCGTATGCTTGATGAAGGAAAAAAATGCAGCCTCAAGTTGTTGGTGGCCCTTGCATGGGCGGACGGAAGGGTCGATGAGGAAGAGATGGAGGTGGTTGAGGCGATGCTCGACGCCTACGGTGCGGATGGCGACGAGGCGCAGGAAATTCGGGACTGGGCAAGGGAGAAGCGTTCCCTCGATGATGTCGAAGTCTCAAGCATGGACATGAACGACCTGACGGCTGTCTTGCAGCACGCGGTGCTTCTCACGTACATCGATGGTGAGCAATCCGAGACGGAGATCGAGCTGTTGAAGAAATTCATCGCCAAGCTCGGACTGACCATGGAGGAGGCGGAACCCATCCTGATGGCGGCCGAACACTTCACCAAGCAGCTCCTTACCGAGTTGAAATCTTGAGAGCCCTTTTTTGAGGTAATCAACACCTATGATCTCTTTTCTGATGCGTTTCGTTGCGCGTCTGCCCATCCGGTTTCCGAGGGCCGTGTTGGTCGTTTCATTGATCTTGACCGTGGTCGCGGCGCTGTTTCTGCCGCGCCTGCACGTGTCCACCGACAGAAATCTTCTGTCGGGGAAGGACAACGAGGCCTTCATTCGTCGCGATGAGGTCAGTCGCCTGTTCGGTACCACCCTGGTATCGGTGGTGGTCTTCAACGGCGAGACCACCGAATCGGTTCGTGCCGCCGCGGACGATCTGGCGGTGAGGTTGGGCAAGCATCCGGACATCATTCGAGATGTGTTTCACCGCGCGGATATTGGTTTCTTCGAGAACCATGCGCTCATGTTTGCGTCGGTCGAGACAGTTCAAAAAATGGCGGGCATCCTGGCAGACGACGACGCCGAGATCGACCTGATCGGCGATCTGGACAGTCTTCACGGGATGATAACCCTTGGCGCACTCAAGCTGGAAGAGCAGCAGGTCCCGGAGGACGCAAAGAGCTCGGAGGTGAACGCCGGGTTCGATTTCATCGGCGGCTTGCTCGATGACGTGGTCACCTGGTTCGAAAAGCCGGAGATCACGAGCTTCGGTCTCGTCGAGCGATTGTGGGAGGGAAGCCCGTCTTTTCAGGGAGGAGTTGGAAGCGAAGGCTATCTCACCGAAAATGACAACCGGGCTCCGCACCTGGCGGTGCTCTTCGTTCAGCCGGCGAATGACTCTCAGTCCATGGAGGTGGTGGAGCCGCTGACCGATCTGATCAGGGAGGAGGCAGCGGCGGCCGCGGCCGCGCACCGGGGGACAGGGGTGATGGTGACCGGGATGCCTTCACTGCAGACCGATGAACTGCGCCTCGTCACGAGGGATTGCATGGTGGCCGGCACGGCAGCCGGTCTGGGTGTGCTGCTCGTGTTCCTGATTGCTTTTCGATCTTTTCGCGTCACCCTCTTTCTGGTGATCCCCCTGGGGGTGGGATTGATCTGGGCGGCGGGTTTCACCGGCGCCGTATACGGGCACCTGACCATGATCACGTCATATTTTGCGGCGGTCCTTTTCGGGTTGGGGGTGGCCTTCACCATACACATTGTGGCCAGGTTCCACGAGGCGCTTCTTTGCGGTCAGGAGAAGGTCACGGCCATCGAGACAGCCATGGTCAAGGCGGGCCCCGGAACCGTGGTGGGGGGCGTGACCACCGTAATGGCCTTCCTGACAATCGCCTTTTCCGAGTTCCAGGGATTTGCCGAGATGGGTGTCATCTCGGGCGT
>JAUVAN010000320.1 GCA_030591725.1 Deltaproteobacteria bacterium | reverse complement strand
GATTCGGACGGGGACGGGGACGAGTGCAGCGAAGAGGCCAAGCTGGTCTACGTCGTGGACACCCAGTACAAGCTGTTCCGTTTCGATCCTCCGGCCAAGACCTTCGAGTACGTGGGCACCATGGAGTGCGATAGCGGCGGATCGCCGTTTTCCATGTCGGTGGGGCGAAACGACAAGGCTTATGTACTCTACTGGGCCTCGTACAGCTGCCTGGGAATCAACCAGGTCAACATCCACAACGCAGAATGCGAAACCCTCGTTCCTTTTGAATGCGGCCAGTACGATTTCGACACCTTCGGGATGGGCTTCGCGACGGACGGACCGGACACAACGGAAGAAACCCTCTACGTGGGCAAATCCAACTTCGTATCCAGCGGATCCCAGCTCGCCTCGATCGACACCAACCTGTGGGAACTCTCCCCCATTGCACCCATGTCCGAGTCCCCGGAGTTGACCGGCAACCAGGACGGAGAGCTCTGGGCCTTCTTCGCCTGGGCGCCCACACCCAAGGTGGCGCAGATCAACAAGCAGACCGGCGAGGAGAGCAACGCCTACTACATCACCGAGTTTCCGAGCGTGGCCGCAGCCTTCGCATTTGCTTACTGGGGCGGAGATTTCTACCTGTTCCACGCCCCCAGCGAGGAAACCACCACCGTCTGGCGCCTGCATAACGATTCCCTGGAGGTCTGGATCCCGTCGGAAGCAACGGCCTTCTCAATTGTCGGAGCGGGCGTATCCACCTGCGCTCCAACGATTATCGAATAACGCCGCGCTCCGCTTTTTCGAGAAAAGCCAGCATTCGTCCGGCTTCCGCTGTCAGCGAGGACTCGTCTTGAAACTCGGAAACGATCGCTTCAATACTGAGGCTGGTCTGCTTTAGCGCGATGAATATGCGCTTGATCTGCCGGCGAGACTCCTCTGAGAAACCCCGCCGGTCGAGACCGACGCGATTGACAGCGCGCAACCGGGCACGATCTCCTGCCACTATACAAAAAGGCGGGGCATCTCTCTCCACCATAGCTCCCGCAGCGAGCATGGCCGATTCCCCGATTCGCAGGAAGGTCCCGACCGCCACCATCCCACCAAAAACCGCGTGGTCCTGTACCTCCACATGCCCGGCCAGGGTGGCGTGGTTCGCCATGACGATGTTGTCCCCCAGTATGCAATCGTGCGCCACGTGGCAGTAAGCCATTACCATGTTGGAGTTCCCGATCGCGGTCACTCCCCCGCCGTGCACCGTGCCTCGGCTGACGGTCACGTGCTCCCTGAAGATATTGCCGTCACCGATCTGTAATCTGGTGATCTCTCCGTTGTGACGCAGATCCTGGGGCGCGCCACCGATGCAGGCGAAGGGAAAGACCTCGTTGTCGTTCCCCATGACCGTGGATCCCTCCATCACGGCATGACTGTGAACGATGCACCTGTCTCCAAGGCGCACCCCATCCCCTATCACCGCGAAAGGTCCCACTGTGCAATCGCGTCCCAGTAAAGCGCCGGGGTGGATGTCGGCGCCGGGATCGATGAAAGATCCCTTTTGCCGACGCGCGGTCGCGATATCGTTTAGTCGTGCCGGCATGTGCTCCTAGACGACGTCTTCCCTGTTGTTGACCGACAGCACCAGCCCGCTCTGTGCCACCATGAAGTCATCGACGAAACACCGCACGTTGAAGCGCCACACGTTGCTGCGCCTCTGGGTGAGCACCCCCTCTATCTCGACCGTGTCACCCGGTACAATAGCGCGCTTGAACTTGGTCTTGTTGACTCCAATCAGGGAGACGACCTGTTTGTCAGGGTCGAACAGCTCTGTGGCGTACGCCAGGATGGAGCAGGTCTGGAGCATCGATTCGATCAGCATCGCCGACGGATAGACGGGGAGCCATGGGAAATGACCGCTCATGCACGGCTCGTTAGCCGTGATGTTCTTGATCGCTATGATCTTCTTGCCGGGATTGAGATCGAGGACCGCATCCACGAGAACGGCCGGCGGCTTTTGTGGAAGTATTCTGAGAATGCTCGCGATATCCAGCGATTGCGTTCGCTTCGTCATTGATCCTCCGTATTGCTCTCGTCCTCGACCCTGGCCGACGCCAGGAATCTTGCCATTGCCCTGCGCCACCTTTCATGCGGAATCGCCGGCATTCCTGCAACGCTCGATCCTCGCGCCACATCTCCCGTCACCCCACCTTGCCCCGCGACCCTGACGCCGTCACCTATCGAAACATGGTCGGCCACGCCGACCTGGCCTCCGAGCATAACGTCATCACCCACCAGTGTCGACCCGGCCAGCCCCGTTTGTGCCGCGATGAGCGTCCGCTCGCCGATTTTCACGTTGTGTCCCACCTGTACCAGGTTATCGATTTTTGTTTCCCGACCGATCACGGTGGATCCGAGCGTCCCTCGATCCACGCACGCCCCTGCTCCGATCTCCACGAAATCACCCAACTCCACGCGGCCCACCTGGCGGATCTTGACCGGGCCGTCTACGCCCGGAACGAAGCCGAACCCCTCGTACCCGATGACTGCCCCTGGTCCGACACGAACGTATTTTCCGATCACTGTTCCCCTGAGCACTACCGCGTTTGGTCCGATCCAACTCCCTTCACCGATCTCCACCTCCGCCTCGATCACCGCACCCGGGCCGATCCAGGCTGACTCGTGAACAGACGCATCGTCATCGACGATGGCGAACGGATGGACAAAGCCTTCACGCTTGCTCGAAGGGAAAAAGATGTCGATGACCCGGGCCAGCGCCAGCACTGGATCCGCGTGCACCAGCACCGAGGTCACGCCCTTTTCGAGCGCGGCAGACGCCAGGGAATCGTTCGTCAGCACCGCGCCGGGAATAGCGCTCATCTTGTGGAGATATCTCTTGCGAAGAAGCGGAGAGAGACAATCCGGATCCGCCTGGTCCAGAGAACGAAGCCCTCGAACCCTGAGACTCGATTCACCGAGGAGCTTTGCGCCGAGGAGCTCGGCCAGTTCGAGGACGGTTTTTTCTATCAATGGGTTTACTCTAGTCGGTGGAGTCGGCCTGGCCCAAAATGTAGTCCAGAAGGCCGTCGCTTCCGTTGGCGTAATAGTTCATGACGTCGGGCCAGTCGCCGCTTGTGGTGTCGTACCAGCCCACTACCCTCTCCCAGATCAGCATGTTGGAGGTGTGTATACAATGAATAGTGGGGATGCCTCCAAACACTCCCTGGGCGGCCCAACCCGCGTTGTCGTAGAGAACGGTCTCGGGATCGAGGCTGTTCTGGGAGGCCCATGTGGAAGCCTCGGACTGGCTGGTGCCGATTATCGTCAACCAGATGGACGGAAAATTGTTGGTGGCCAGATGATTCAGGAAGTCTTGCTCGCCCACGGCGGCATAAGTGCAAGTCGGTCATCCGAAGCCGGAGAAATCGACCCATACAAGTTCATACGAGGGGTTCTTGTAGTAGTCGCCCAGGCACACTTCGTTGCCGTTGGCGTTCGGCAGGCAGATATTGGCGATAATATCTCCGGTGCTGGTCCAGTTCCCCGAATCCCCGCTCCACTGCATGCCGGGGTTCCAGCCGTAGGGCGCCGGAGGATATGTCGGAGCGCCGGTATCGCCATCGGAGTCACCGTCCGAGTCGCTGTCCGAATCACTGTCCGAATCGCTGTCCGAATCGCTGTCCGAATCGCTGTCCGAGTCGCTGTCCGAGTCGCTGTCCGAATCCGAGCTACTGTGCCCCTCGGGGTCCGGTACGCAAGCTGCGAATCCGAGCGCGAATATTGCCAGCACCAACATCACCAATAGTTTTTTCACGATGGATCTCCCTTTCAATGTGCAGGAACATTGTACCCTATCTTGAGGGAGGAGATTCTTCTTTTTTGGGGGCAGGTTAGCTAGTTGTGCGGTCCAGGCTAGACGCAACCCATGTCGAGCATGGCGTTGGCGACCTTGAGGAAGCCGGCGATGTTGGCGCCATTGACGTAGTTGCCGGGGGTGCCATAGGCCTTGGCGGCATCGAAGGACTGCTTGTGGATGGCCTTCATGATGTTCAGGAGCCTGCCGTCGACCTCCTCGCGGGTCCAGGAGAGACGCAGGCTGTTCTGGGACATCTCGAGGCCGGAAACGGCCACTCCGCCCGCGTTGGCAGCCTTGCCGGGACCGTAGAGAACCTTGTTGTCGATGAAGATTTCCACGCCGTCCGGTGTGGTGGGCATGTTGGCGCCCTCGGACACGACGAACACACCGTTGTTGACCAGGTTCTGCGCGTCCTTCTTGTTGATCTCGTTTTGGGTAGCGCTCGGCAGGGCCACGTCAGCCTTGACGTCCCACAGGAGATTGTGATCCAGGGATCCGTCGACGGGCGTGTAAACGGCCTTGGGATACTTGTCGGCGTACTCCTTGATACGACCGCGCCTGACATTCTTGAGTTCCTGAATGAAGGCCAGTTTTTCCCGATCGATGCCCTCTTCGTCGAGGATGAATCCACCCGAATCTGAGCAAGTGATAACCTTGGCGCCCAGATCGAGGGCCTTCTCGGTGGCGTACTGAGCCACGTTTCCGGAGCCGGAGACCAGGCAGGTCTTGTCCTTGAGGGATTTGCCGTTGGCCTTGAGCATCTCCTCGGCGAAGTACACCTGGCCGTAGCCGGTGGCCTCGGGGCGAATGAGGCTTCCGCCCCAGCCGGCGCCCTTGCCCGTGAGCACGCCCACGAACTCGTTGCGAATGCGCTTGTACTGGCCGAACATGAAGCCGATCTCGCGGCCGCCCACACCGATGTCACCGGCGGGGATGTCCGTGTTGGGGCCGATGTGCTTGCACAGCTCGGTCATGAAGGACTGCGTGAAG
>JAUVAN010000364.1 GCA_030591725.1 Deltaproteobacteria bacterium | reverse complement strand
CCACAACGTGGCTCTCGTACAACCTGGTGCCGTCGTGCCAGTCGATCCAGAACCCCCGTTCGCCGTGTGGCATGACCAGGTGGACGGGTGGAATTCCGCCATCGGTCATTGCGTCGTGGAGGCGGTCGGAGATGCCGTACCTGTCCAGGGCGCGGTGGTCGTCCCCGAGCCCGTGGAGCATGTAGACGACGTGAGGGTCGGTGCGCCTTGCTCCTGCTGCCGCAGGTGGAGACAGGGACGAGAACGCCATCTCTTTTTCCATCACCGCCGAATCGATCACGTGGAGATCGAGCCGCCGTGATTTGTGACGACGGGTGAAGAGCTTGCCAATAGTGGTGAGTAACGGGTGGATCATCATTCCTCGATTATTTCGCAGGTTACCATGACGTCAAAGCGGGTTGTATCTATCCGAAGATTCCGATACCTCTTATGCACGAGGATAATATGAAGCTGACCAAGCTGGAAGAACAGGGTTTGAGGCTCGTGATATGTCTGTCGGCCAGAGGCGGACAGATGACCTTGCCCGAGCTCTCAGAAGCCGAGAACATGTCCGAGGCGCTGGTGGCCAAGGTGCTGGGCAAGCTCCGAACGAACAATATGGTCGTGGCTTTCCGCGGAAGGAGGGGAGGGTACGCTCTTGGCGACTCCCCGGACAAGCTGACCATGTCGATGGTGCTCAAGGCGCTCGGTCGCCCGGTGCTCGAGGGCTGCTTCTCGACCTGTCAACCCAGAAAAGTTCCCTGCCATCGTACTGACGACTGCCAGTTGAGGCCCATCTGGGAGCACCTGGAAAATAAGATCTCCGCAGTGCTCGAGAGTGTCACCCTCGCAGACCTTGTACATTCAGAGGCGGACGTAAGATCGCGTCTCGGCCGGATAGACGAAGGGCGAACGGTCGGCTCGTTGCGGAGCACATCGAAAGCGCGGTGTTCGCAAAAACGAAAGCGATCACAGGCGGGAGATCGTTCATGATCGGGAGAACTATCTGGATCGTATCGACAGGAATGTGCCTCGCCATGTGGGGTTGCGGCGCAGCGACATCGCCCGCCTCGCCTGCGACCGGGCAGGACGCGGGTCTGTCCGACCTCACTCCCTCCGAGGTGGAGTCGGGATATCCATGCAGTTATCCCGCTCGGATGATGCCGGCCACCGCGCTTGCGGGGACCTTCGACTCTCCCGATGTCTTTTGCGGTGAGCGCGGATACACCGGTTGTCAGGTCGAGGGGCCGACCATATCCTATCCCGGAGCCGATTCGATCTTCCAGGAAGCTCGTGTCATGAAGGGTATGAGCAAGGGTGATTCGGTCGTCTTCATCGCCATCAAGGAAAATGACAGGTGGTACTTTTCCGATCCTCTGGGCGCCGGCGACGAGATTCCCCGACACGAGGGCCCGCTGGTCACCGAGCAGGAGGAGGGGTACGCGGAGCGCCTGATCGTCTACCTCACCCTCGATCAAAAAGGGGAGGGCGAGGCGGTCCTCTCCCGATGCCTGGCGGTCATCTGCTCCACCGGAGATTCCGGAGTGCCGTCCTGTGTTGCAATTCCGGAGTCATGGGAGCACGCGGGTGAGTCCCCCGACTCCGTCGATGTGACGCGCCTGCACAGCATCTACTGCGATGACGGCTCCGTCGTCCTGTACGGTAACCCCACCAGATTGCCCGCTCGAACCGCAGCTTCGTTCGGCGAGTTCATCGGACGCCACCACCTTAAATTTCCATGATCAGGGCGACCATCGCTGCGGGTTTGCTCCTCTCGGGGTGTTGCAGCTGCAAGCCCTGCGAACCGTGTATCGATCCGGCTCCTTGCCCCGCCGCCTCGGAACGCAAGGACGACGGCGCGTCGACGGCGACGACATCGACATGGTTCGTGTTGAAAGTGATCGACGGCGACACCATCGTGGCGAGGCTGGAGGAGCCCGGAAGGGTGAAACGGCGCGAAACTATCAGGCTGTTGCGGATAAACACACCCGAGAGGAAGCAGCCGGGCTACGAGGAGGCGCGCGAGGCGCTCAAGAACCTGGTGAGAGGTGGGGAGATACAGATCGAATTTGAGGATCCGTCCACCGAGAAGCGCGGCAACTACGGTCGTTTGTTGGGGTACGTGATGGTCGACGGACTCAACGCCAACGTGGAGATGGTGCGGCTCGGGTGGACCAAATTCTGGACGAAATACGGTCGCGGCCGACTGGCGCAGGAGTTCATCGCCGCGCAGGAGGAGGCTCAAAAGGCACGCAGGGGTCTGTGGGGCATGGATGCGCGCTAGTGCCGTAGAATCTCCAGCACGGGGTTGGAAGGCTCGATCCGCTCGATGTAACGCTTCAACGCGTTGACCGCAACGAACGCCACGGGGTTATCGTCGTACAGAAGAACGCTTCGTTGCATGACTTCGTCAGGGATATCCCAGGTCGTGGGCAGTTCATTTATCCATTCTTCGGGCGCGAACAGCTCGAACACCAGCGCGTCGGTTCTGGAGTGGGGGGGCACCAGCGCCAGGTAGATCACGGCCATCCGCGAGTCAAAGTTCTTTTCATCGTGCGGATATCTGCGGGCAAGGCAGGCGATCTCGAAGTCGTCGGAAAAATCGAACGCGGTTTGTTTCCCATCACGAACGAGCACGAAACCGTTCTTCTCCAGGCGAACCGCGCCGTTCTTGACCCGTAGATTATAGATCTCATTGCGATTTGCGTTGTGCTTTTCAATGTAGGCCAGGATGGTCGTCATGGTGGAATCGGCCCCGGCGCCGGAGGAAACCAGACTGAACGGCGCGTTCTCGATGTTCTTCTTGGCCACGCCCGGCTCGAAGCCGATCAGGGACTGGGCGTCTCCCGAGATCTTCATGGGCATGACCATGGGCAGGGGGCCGATCAGGTCGAGTCGATCCAGGCTCCGCGCGTCCTCGTCCAGTTGCTCCACGCGAAACATGATGCGGCCTTCTCCCTTGGATCGGATGAGCATCGTCCGGTGGGGCTCGTTCAGGTTGATCCGGATCTTGTCGTCTCCGGTGTTCCCCTTCACCGTCAGATAGTGATCTTCCAGATGAAGAGTCGCGGATGTCTTGCGTCTTGTGGAAGGCCTTACGAAAAGTAGCCAGGCGCCGAGCACGGATACAATACCGCTGAGGATCAAGCCCCAGAAGAAACCGTGCCATTCGTCCAGCCAGAAGAGCACGTTGAAGCCAATCGCAGCCCACAATATGATCCAGGAAAGTATCACCACGATGCTCGTGCGATGCTCGATCCCGGTTCTTCCAAGTCGGCGCAGATCGATTAGCTCGTTCATGGTTGGCTTCCGTCTAAAAAATCGATCGGATCAACACAGTGAGAACGGAGAAGATGTCGTTTGGTATTCCAATGGAGTTGCAGTTGCAGCCGGAGTCGTCACCGGAGGATCCGGCGTCCGCAGGTCCGGCGTCAGCGCCGGAGTCCGGGATCGGGGGGTCCGGGACCGTGAAGTCATCGTCGTCGCAGTATCCGATGTAGTTTTCCAGAGAAGGGAAGAGCGGCGCCTGACATGTGCCGCCACCCGTGCAGTCCGAGTCCTCGTCACAGATCCTGTGGCACACGGCGCCCCAGTCAGGGTTGTGCATGCAGATCAAACCGTCGCCGCAGGAGACCGGGTCTTGCTGGTATTGAGTGCAATGCTCGCCGAAGCCCAGCCCATCCGAAGGATCACAGTTGGTGAATCCCATGGCCGCAGGTCGGCACGCGGCATCCTGCGCGCAGTCGCCGCCTGTAATCTCGCAGAGATCGGCGTTGAAACAGGCATCGATCTGGTTGCTGCACATATCGATGATGCAGTCCCACCAGTCTGCGGTGCTCAGATTTCCGCAGGTTTCGTACCAGCAATCGAGCATGGAGCCGAAATCTTCGAGGGCATAAGCCTCCGTGAGCACGTAGCAGTCCGAGCTGCAGGCGCTGTTCTGAGCGCAGCCGGATACGCAGGAGTAAGTCTCCTCGCAGCTCTTGGTCTGGCAAATGCTGTTGTCGCAATATCCACCGACCTGGCAGGCTTCGTCACAGAAGCACAGATCGATATCGCTGCCGCAATTTGGGCTCGAAGCGCCGAGATACCCGTTGATCCACTCGGCGT
>JAUVAN010000508.1 GCA_030591725.1 Deltaproteobacteria bacterium | reverse complement strand
GGGACAACGCAAGAATTACCCGGGCCAATCTGCTTGTCTTTTTGCCCGTCCCCTGTGTTGGAACCTCCTCAAATAGCAGGCTATGATCGTCAATTCCGCCTTGGTGACGGGCAAAAATCCGGTGCATCTTAACACCAGTTAATCTTGCGTCGTCCCTAACGGGAAGGGGAGTCACCGTCGTCCACCAGCCCGACCATGGCGTCGCCCATGCCCGTGCCGATCAGGTAGAACGTCTCCCAGTTTCGCAGCCAGTGGTAGTCCTGTCTGGAGGGGGACTCTTCCTGCGACCTCTGGAAACCGCGGGTTTCCACTCCGGCGACGTTGCCCTTGAACTCCGGGTGCTTCTTCGCATCCGCGAGGGCCAACTGGGCCACCATGAGTTTTTCGACCTTCTTCTTGTAGCGAGCCGTTTCGGGGATGTCCCATCCGCCCATGCCGGTGTTGGCGATCACGAACGGCAGGTTGGCGATCCCCAAGTCCTTCCGCATGTCCTTGACGAAGTTCACCATGTTCCCCTCGTAGACATCGACCGCGGGTTGGCTGATGCGATCGTTCCATCCCTGGTGCCAGCCGAAGCCGATGATCTCGAACCCCTTGCCCGAGTATCCGGGGAAATACTTTTTGAGGTTGCCGGTGATCTCCTTCACGTGCCGGAGCACTTCGGCGTATTGGAATCCGGCGTCGCCGTCCTTCTCCGGTTTCGGATAGTCCTTAGCTCTCGGGGAGAGGAAATTGTGACTGAGCGACCTGCCGCCCCAGGCGGATTTGATGATCAGCACGGGGTCTTCATAGTAATCGCCCACCATGAGACCGAAGCCGTACTCCGGACCGATGTGACCGTCACTCGCTCCGTAGCCCGTGGTCAACCACCCTTGCTTCTTCTTGTCCTCGTAGGACAGGTTCACGATCCACACGTCGTCACGAACGACCGGCTTGCCGGCCTTGTCGACCAGATGGCCGTAGTCCTTGGGATTGCTTTTGACGTAGGTCTCCATGGTCCCCGGACTGCCGGCGAGTTGGCCGAAACCGACCATGTTCGACTGGCCGGAAACGATGAAGATCTTCAGTTTGCCGTCGGCTGGACAGGTCTTCGGCGCGGCCGAAACGTCGGGGGCGGAACCCAGTGCCGCGGCCAACAGGAGTGCGATGATGGAGGATTGCTTGTAGAACATGTGTCTTGGTTGTTGTTTGTCTTATTCGCCCGCTTCCACCCGCACGAAAAGATGCGGGGCGGTGAGCAGGGCGGGGGAGGGGGTGAGGGAAACCGATTCAACGTCGTTGGCATCCGGGATCCGTCGCAGCTTCATGCGAAGCGGCGAGACGTGGGTCGTGACCCCCAAACGCGCCGCAAGAGTGCCCTTCCTCTCCATGGCCCGACTATAGACAGGGGCGGAGGTCCTGGCGAGGGTCGAAATTTATTGATGGACACCCGCGAATGATGCCCCGGGGAACTCGATTCGCTGGCTTCTGGGCAT
Source organism: Deltaproteobacteria bacterium (assembly GCA_030591725.1). GTDB lineage: Bacteria > Myxococcota_A > Polyangia > JAAYKL01 > JAAYKL01 > JAUVAN01. The sequence continues at coordinate 121 of JAUVAN010000508.1, read as the reverse complement.
GGGATGAGAGAATCCATGGGAATGAACAATTGCAAAAGTTCTTTCCTGACACCTTTTTGCTGACACCTTTTTGGGCCAAGAATGCCGGGCGGCTCTCAAGCACGTCGAGCAGCACATTGGT
>JAUVAN010000155.1 GCA_030591725.1 Deltaproteobacteria bacterium | reverse complement strand
GAGGCCGCTGTCTCCGACGAGTCCGGGCAGACCCGCTACTCCCTGGGCAGCGTCCTAAACCACGTGATGTTGCACCAGACGATCATCGGTCAGGAGGCGAAGAAGCAGCTCGCGAAGTTTGGCGAAAAGAATGTCGACGTGGTCATCGCCTGCGCGGGGGGAGGGAGCAACTTTGCGGGTCTGGCGTTTCCGTTCGTGAACGACAAGATCAACGGGGCGGACATCGACATCATTCCGGTCGAGCCGGCCTCCTGCCCCACGCTCACCCGGGCTCCTTATACGTATGACCACGGTGACGTGGCCAGGATGACACCGCTGCTGGCGATGTACTCCCTGGGTCACGGTTTCATTCCGCCGGCCATACACGCGGGTGGTCTGCGCTACCACGGGATGTCCCCGCTGGTCTCCCAGACGGTGGCGGAAGGACTCTGTGCCCCACGTTCCATCAATCAACTCGAGTGCTACGAGGCCGCCGTGACGTTCGCAAGAACCGAGGGCATCATACCGGCCCCGGAAACAAGCCACGCCATTGCGGCGGTGATTCAGGAGGCCGAAAAAGCCAGGGAGGAGGGCGTGGAAAAGACCATCCTCTTCGGTTTCAGCGGCCACGGTTTGATGGATCTCAAGGGCTACCAGCTCTACTTCGCCAACGAACTACAAGACCACGAACTCTCCGAGAAGGATCTGATCACCTCCCTTGAGGCCATCAAAGATCTTCCCAAAATTCCTCATCGGTAAAACGGTCAGCCGTCCTCGCGCAGGTTCATCACCCACGCCTGCCATTCCTCCTGAAACCGTACAATATCGTCGATCGCAAGGAGCTTCATGAGGGTGTCAATCCCGGTGGGGTCGTCGTGGCGGTTTTCGTAGAAGGCGTGGTAGTAGTCGACCAGCAATCCCCGCTCCTGCAGGTAGTAGCAGAGGTAGCGCGATTGTGCGTAGTTGCTGCCGGGATCTTCGCCGTAGAACTGGTCCTCCGTCTGGGAGAAGAGCCACTCGAACGCGGGAAGACGATCGGTGATGATCGCTGTTTTGAGGTAGGGCAGGCGCCAGTTTACGAGGCCTCGGATGTGACCGTTCACCGACGTCGGGTGTTCGTAGAGTGATGCCAGCCCCTCGTCGAACCAGGCAGGGCATTCCGGGAAATTGGCGTGGATGAACGGGTGGACGATCTCGTGAACCAGCGTACCGCCGCCGGTGGAGATGTTCATCACCAGGGCCTTGTGCCGGTTGGAGTAGTAGCCGTACGGGGTGTCCGGGGAATGCCCGAAGATGGTCTGCGTGTGATGTCGGTAACTGACGTCGTCCTTGAAGAGCCAGATATTGATGATGTCTTCCGGATTTTTGACGAAGAAATCTCTCTTTAACAGCTCGACCGCCCGCCTCACGAGCCCCGTGGAATGTCCGGTCACCTCCACCTGGTGGGCGTCGCCTATCACGACGAACGGTTTCTCCACGACCACCGTGAAACCATCGGGGATCTTCTCCCTGAGTTTCAATACGTGTTGAGCGAAGTCGGCGTCGGTGAGTCCGTCCGAGGCGTCGCCGTACTCCAGATCCTCCGCGTCCAGGCGCATCCGGATCACCCCCCACTGGAACTGACCCTGCAGCGCCCATAGCTCCATGAACTCATCCCTCGGCATTCGCAGGTACGATCCCTCCGGGTCGGAGGATTCGTGATAGATCACGGCATCTTCTCGGGCGTCATATCCCAGCACGAGCCGGAAGTGCTCGTCGTCGTCCTCTTTCGAGAAGTGCATGCACACGATGGAAGGGATCTGGTTGACCAGATCACGGTGGAGCGCAGCGAACTGCTCCTCGAGCTCCTCCTCGTCTTCGAGGGGGTTCCAGACGTCGCCCACGTTGAAACCGATTTTTTCGAGGGCGGTCGCGAGCTCGGCTGCGTAGATCCCCCGTCCCTCGGAGGGATCGGCCCCGGAACGATCGAAAACATAGTCCTGGTCCATGTTCTCTCCGAGCTTGCGCAGGAACATCTCCGCGCTCGCCTCCCCACAGAAGTCGGGCTTCTGCAGTACGTGGGGGACGCCGCGGAACAGGACACTCTGGTATTTGGGGATGGTATCCTGGGCCTGGGTGGTGATCACCACGGTCAAGATGGCGAGTTGCAGTAATTTTTTATGCATCGCGCCCTTTCCCCGAGGTTGTATTTTCCAGGACCATTAATTGTATGACTTTAGTAAGAACGAATAAGTTCCCTCATTGATCTAAAAAATGTGTAAATTAGTTGTAAAAGCAATGAGAGAGAATGGAGGAATACCCATGTGGAAAAACGCGCTGACAGCAATCGTGCCGCTTTTCTTCTTCGCCGCCGCGTGCGGTAACGATTCCGCTCCTGGTGTGTGGGATAGCGGCACGGCCGATACGGACACGGACGCCGACACAGACGGGGATACGGATTCTGACACGGACTCTGACACCGACGCCGACACGGACACGGATTCGGACGGTGGCGTCAATCCCGGTGAACTCATCGGGACGATTCGCGATTTTCACGACACGCACCCGGACTTCGAGGCGGAGTTGGGCGCGGAGACCGGCATAGTCGAGGATGTGTTGGGGAGTGACGGGAAGCCCGTGTATGCGGGAGGAACCGGTACTGCCACCACCCACGGACAGGCCGCGTTCGACCAGTGGTTCAACGACACGGTGGATGTGAACATGTCAACGTCGTGGACAATCCAGCTCGTGGAGGGCACGGACGGTGTGTGGGTGTTCGACGACCAGGATTTCTTCCCCATCGACGGGATGCTCTTCGGAGAGGAGGGCAATCCGCACAACTATCACTTCACGTACGAGCTTCACACGCAGTTCACCTACAACGGCGGCGAGGTCTTCCGCTTCACGGGCGACGACGATCTGTGGGTGTTCATCAACAACCGTCTGGCCATCGATCTCGGCGGGGTTCACGGTCAGCTCACGCAGGAAGCGGATCTCGACGCCCAGGCCGCGGATCTGGGCATCACAACCGGAAACGTTTACACCCTGGATTTCTTCTTTGCCGAGCGCCATCTTGTCGAGTCCCATTTCAGGATCGACACCACAATATCCGACCTGGCTCCCCCTATTGATTAGAACGGCAATGGTAGATGATAGTTGCCCGCCCATTATCTGAACAGAAGGGGAACCTACGCGAAAAACGACCTCAAATGTTTCGGTCTAGTCGATCTCCACGCTTCCGGGGGCAACCGTAAACGTCGTGGAGAGCATTTCACTGTCGCTTACGACGCCGATCGGAGAAAATTTAACGAGTGCCAGATCGCTCAGTTTGAACGTTGTCAAAGTGGCATAGTTCTCGGGATGCAGCAGATGCACGTTGATGCTTCCATCCATGGGGTTCCCCTTGGAGATATCATCAAACAAGTCAAACATGGCCTTGGTATCGTCTTTGTTGGCTTTCACCAAAAAAGTAACCTGGCTCACCTTTGCCGGTCCCGGTTCAAATGGACATTCGCTGGTACCAACGCAATCCGGGTCAAAGGTCACGCTGAGCCCATCTACGCTCGTCCACTGCACATCATCAGAAATACCCGCAGTATAATCCACAGAAAAGTGTTTCGCCTGGATGTGCTGTGGCAGGGGTGCCGCCTTGGTGTTTGGATTGCAGCCGCGAACAAGAGGTTGGGAAGTCCGCGCCCGCAACACCACCATGGGTCGAATCAACCCGGCGTTGTTCGCGTCCAGTTTCGGCAAAGTGTACGACAGCACATACACTGTTGCATATTTTTTATTCCCCTTGGCGGTGCAGGAGTAAACGGCGTTCTCCGTCGGAATGTCAGTTCCGTTGACTTGTGCCTTAACAAGATTCAATAGGTTTTTTTTGGTGTAGAATCCAGACCGCACCTTGAGCGAAAAAGTGGTCGATTTCGCCCATGATGAAATCTTTTCCAGCACCACCTTTTCGTAGGAGTTCCCAATTCGTATGGCGTTGGTATCCCTGGCTGAAATGAGATTGAAATTCGCAGGACGAATTGATGTTTTTGTGGAGCTACTGAATTGCGCCCATCCGGGGGTGTAACTCCCCAAAATCAACACTGCCAGGGCAACTGCCGTAAAAATGGCGGATTTTCGCATCTTTCTTCCCTTCCTTTCTCTATGGATTAGCGACGAGCCAAATCACAGTGTATTCAATTATTGAGCAGATAGCCCGCATCAACAAGGTCTCTGCTCACTACTGACCCCAACCTCCTTCTTCGTGGCAGAGTCTACGGATATGGTGTATCTTTTGCATCGAGCACCGAACCGCACGGGGGATTTCGATGACCGGTCTGTTTGCAAAGGACGCCCGGGGGATACTCGATCTGGACGGGACACTCCTGTTCAACGCCATGGCCGAGGCGAATCGGTTGCGGGAGCTGCGGCACGGACAATCGATCAACCTGTGCTGGATAGTCAACGCCAAGAGCGGTGGGTGCGATCAGAACTGCAATTTCTGTTCTCAATCCACGCGATCCACGGCCGACATCTCCGAGTACGACCTCATCGGTTCGGACGAGATCGTCTCGGCAGCCGAGGAGGCGTCCAGGAATGGGGCGGTGAGGTTCAGCATCGTCACATCGGGCGGGGCAGTTGAAGAAGGGCGCGAACTCGCCACCATACTGGAATCCGTGGGTCGCATTGCGGACGAAACAGCTTTAAACGTCTGTGTGTCCCTGGGCTGCGTCGATCGTTCAGTGCTTCGTGCCCTGCGCCAGGCGGGGGTCAAGCGTTATCATCACAACATGGAGACGGCGGAGTCCTACTGGTCCAGGGTGTGCACCACCCGGACTTACGAGGAGTCCCGTCGGGTTATCCGGGACGCCCAGGATGAGGGGCTGGAGGTCTGCAGCGGGGGTATTTTCGGCATGGGTGAGAGCCTGGACCAGCGCATCGAGCTCCTCGATGAGGTCAAGAGCCTCGGGGTCGAGTCCGTGGCCATCAACTTCTTCGTTTCCATTCCCGGGACGCCGTTCGCCGAGATACCGCCCATCACCCCCCTGGAGTGCCTGAAGGTCGTAATTGCGGCCCGGATGATGATGCCCAGGCGGGATATCCGTGTGTGTGGAGGGCGTGAGAAAAACGTCCGGGACCTACAGTCCATGCTGGTAACCTCGGGCGTGTCCGGGTTGATGATCGGCGGATACCTGACTACCCCGGGGCGATCCGCGCAAGAAGATCTGGCCATGATCCGGGATCTGGGGCTTGCCCCGGACACCATTCCCCAGGGCAGAACTACCATCACCATAAACCCCGACAAGCAATGACGGAGAGCAGATACAATCGCCAGGAGCTGGTCAAGGGCGTCGGGGTCGAAGGGCAGCGGCGCCTGCAGGAGGCCAGGGTTGCCGTTGTGGGAGTGGGCGCGCTCGGTTGCGCCGTCAGCGACCAGATCGTTCGGGGCGGGGTAGGCTATCTGAGGCTCATCGATCCTGATATTCCGGAGATCTCCAACCTCCAGCGCCAGGTGCTGATAGACGAGCGCGATGTGGAGCGACGCACTCCCAAGGCCCGTGCAGCCGCAGCGAAGCTCGCTGTGGCGAACAGCGAGGTGGAAATTGAGGCTCACGTGGATCGCCTCGACGAGGGGAACGCCGCGTCCCTGCTCGACGGCGTGGATCTCGTGCTCGACGGGACCGACAACTTCGAAGCTCGCTATCTGATCAACCGTACATGTCGACAGATGGGCACGCCGTGGATCTTCGGCGGTGTCCTCGGATCTTCAGGGATGTCCTTTCCGGTGCTTTCAAACGGGCCGTGCCTTCACTGCGCACTGGGACCCGAGCCGCCTGTGGGCAAGACGCCCACCACGGCGCAGATGGGGGTGCTGTGCTCTATTGTGGCGACCATCGCGTCCATCGAGGTGGTGCGCGCGCTCAGGTTGCTATGTGGTCACAATGTCGAGTCGGAGCTGGTGGTTGTGGATCTCTGGAACGAGACCATGCGCACGGTCGCCGTGGATCGCGATCCCCGGTGCCCCGTGTGTTCGAACGGACGTTGAAACGAAAAGGGCGAACACACAGGTTCGCCCCTACTTTTTTTTCTTGCGTTTGACCTTGCGCACTTCGGGCTCTGCTGGTTCGGTTTTGGTCGGCGGCGCAGCGCCTTCACCCAGGAACATGGCGCCCTCAGGGTCCGTCTTTGCCCGTCTGGAGAGAAAATACCAGGCGACAGCGGCGCCCACGAAGGTGAGGATGCCCACAATCTGGGACGTGGAGAGGATCCATATTCCCCCGCGTTGCGTGTCGCCCCGGATGATCTCCATGAGCGCGCGGGTTACACCGTAGTACGCCGTGAAAATCAGGAATATCTGCCCCCGGAACCGTGTCCTTCGCCGGGCGATCATGAGGATGGCGAAGGCTATCCAGCCGTTGGCCACCTCCATGAGCTGGGTTGGATAGACCAGAGCGGAGTACTCGGCGCCGGCGGATACCAGGTGGTCGTGGACGTGGTGCCGGAAAGCGGGCGCTCCCTCGATGGCGGCCAGAGAGCCGGTGAGCCCATCCGAGACCTTTTCGCGCATGCCGGCAAAATGGATATCCCAGTTGGGAAATCGCAGACCGACGGCCTTGATCCACCCGGGGGCGTCCTGGGGTATGGGCTTGCCGTAGTCGCAGCCGTAGAGGAAGCAGCCGATCCTCGTGATGCCAAGGCCCGTGGCCAGGGTTGGAACCACCACGTCCGCCCAGGGTAGAAGCCGGATCTTCACCCTGCGCAGGTAGAGCCAGGATCCCACAAACCCTCCCAGGAATCCGCCGTAAGCCACCAGCCCGCCCTTGCGCACGTTGATCAGATCCATCAACCCGCCGGATGTGAACTCGTGCATGTTGGTTGCGATATACAGAAGTCGCGCGCCGAACATCGCCGCCACCGCTGTCCAGACGTAGCAGGAGGCCATCCTGTCCCCCGGCAGGCCGTCGGCCCCCCCGAGCCTCATCACCAGGTACCAGCCCACCACCAGGGACAGGCCGAGCATCACTCCGTACGAGTAGATTGGCAGATCAATAAACGGAATTGTGAACAGAATGGGATACATGCTCGAACCGTATTACCGGGGGAAGGGATGTGCAATCGAAAGAAATGAAGTATTGAAGGTATCGGGTGTCATTTTCGGGATTTCATCGTCTACTTTCGCAAGGAGGCCGGCTTTCATGCCGCCGAAAAAGAAGATGTCAAAGAGTTTTCACAAGCTATCTCACTCGATACTGTTATGTGCCAATCGGGGGCGTCCCAATATCGATTTTCTCGTAGAGATCGCCGGGGAGTTGATCTCATTTCTGGAATGCGACGCTCTTGAAATCTGGCTGAATGAAGAGAGCAAGTGCTCCCGATGGGGAGGTACCCGAAACCCCAGGCGCCTCTATCGCATGACCGACATTTCGATAGACGCGCTACGGTCGGTTCTGGAGGGCGGGATTGCCTGGACCAATGACGCCGGGAATACGGCGGCCGTTCGACAGGAAAAAGCTCGAACCATGGTACCTGATGATGTGTGTTCGAACGGTGAGTACCTGTCCATGGCGTGTTTCCCTACGACGATCGGCGATGATGACACCGGTCTGATGGTGATCAAGCATAGGCACCGAGATTTCTTTCGCGAAGAAACGCTCGATCTGTGTAGGAATCTGGCCCAGATCCTGGCCATCGCTGTGACTTTCCAGCGAGTGCGCCTCGCGCAAAAGGAGCGGGTCAAGGAGCTGACCTGTCTTTACGAGATCGGCAAGGCGAGTTCTGCGCCCGGCGATGGAATCGATGATATTCTGCAGCGTATCGCGGATTGCCTTCCCCCTGCCTGGCAATACCCCGATATTACCTGGGCGAGGATAGTTCTCGACGGCAAGACCTATTCGACGAAGGAAAATGGAAAAAAAAGACATTCGATGCGGACCGATGTTCTAGTCGTGGGAAAGCGGCGCGGTTTCATCGAGGTGATATATACGGAAGAAAAACCCGACATCGACGAAGGACCTTTCTTGCAAGAGGAACGGAAACTGATCGATCTGATAGGGCGGGAAGTGGCGGTGGCAATAGAGCAAAAAGAAGCCGAGGCCGACCGCTCCAGACTTCAAGAACAACTCCGACACGCGGATCGCCTGGCCACCATCGGTCAGCTCGCGGCCGGTGTGGCTCATGAGCTGAACGAACCCCTCGGAAGCAGCCTCGGTTTCGCTCAGCTGGCCCGCAAGCACCCGGATCTTCCTGAGCAAATCGACGAGGATCTTCATAAGATTGAAACTTCTTCCCTGCACGCGCGCGAAGTCATTCGCAAGCTCATGCTGTTCGCCAGGCAGGCGCCGCCTGCCAAGACACGCGTCAACCTCAACCGAGTAGTCGAAGACGGCATATTCTTTCTGGAAGCGCGTTGCGCCAAGATGGACATCTTGTTGGAATGTCTCCTCGCCCCGGATTTGCCCGAAATCGTGGCCGATCCGGCGCAGATCAACCAGGTGTTGATCAACCTCGTGGTCAACGCGATTCAGGCCATGCCCGATGGCGGCGAGCTGACGATAAGAACAGAGAAAATCGGCGAGGATGTATCTCTTTTCATCTCCGACACCGGCATCGGGATGTCCAGGGACGTTATGCAAAAGATATTCGATCCATTTTTCACTACAAAAGATATAGGAGAGGGCACCGGGCTCGGCCTGGCCGTTGTCCACGGGATCGTAATTTCTCACGGCGGCCTTATAATTTTCAACAGCGAGATCGGACATGGCACGAAGTGTGAAGTAAAGCTTCCCATAACGGACCCAAATAATGACTCAAAAGAAATCAAATAAGAATCAGGCCACCGAAAAGGAGTGCATACTAGCGGTCGATGACTCGCTCGATGCCCTGGAGATTGTCAGGCGGAATTTGACCTCCGAAGGATATCGGGTCGTCACCGCACGCGGAGTGGCCGAGGCAATAGAAATTTTGGGGGCGGAGCGCATCGACCTCGTGATCACAGACCTCAAGATGCCAAAGACCAGTGGGATGGATCTCGTCCGCCATGTCAGGGAGAACTTCAAAGACACCGAAGTGATGATGATCACAGGATACGCCACCATCGAAGGCGCGGTCGAGGCGATGAAGATGGGCGCCGAGGAGT
>JAUVAN010000203.1 GCA_030591725.1 Deltaproteobacteria bacterium | reverse complement strand
TGGAGGGCGCGATGGATCTTTCGGTTCCGCTGGTCGTGGATACGGGAACCGGAGAAAATTGGGCGCAAGCCCACTGAGTCCGGTGAATGTGATAGTACTGAAGTAGCCTGGCTCTGGACTCGAGGAGGACGCCATGAACAATAAATTGCATATTTTGATCGCGATATCGCTGCTCCTGTTTGTCGGATGCGCCGAATCCAGGCAGTCGGACGAGGAGGAGGATACCGACACGGGCGCTGACTCGGACACGGACGCCGATACCGACACCGACGCGGACACGGACTCCGACACGGACTCCGATACGGACTCCGACACCGATACCGACACGGGTACGGACACCGGCACGGCCACCGATTGCGTGTGTTTCAACGCGGGCCTCGATTGCTGCGACGGTTGTTACTATGAGGGAACTGACTACGTATGCGATTCGCAGTACGAGGAGGAACGGGAATGCGCTCCGCTGGACACGTGCCACGGCGCTACCCTGGTTCGGTACAAGGAACGGTATTGCGACGGCATAGTCGGCGGCTGCACAGGAGCGGCTGCTATCGATTTCGGAACATGGCACGATGCGGGCACCTGCGGAACCAACGAAGTTTGCCTGGACGGCGACGCGGGTGTGCCGTCCTGCGATCTCGATCTCGTACAGTGCCCGGCAGGCTACGGTGACACCATATGTCAACCCGGTGGTGTCATGCCCGATTGCCCCCTCGGAGGTTGTCCGGCTCCGTTGCCGTCCATGAATCAGTCGGTGACATTCGGCGCCATCGGCCCCGGCGAGGTCATAAAATTGGATTTCTACGTGGTTACCCGGGGCGGGTTTTTTCCTGGAATGCCCTTCACCGATATCACGGCCACGGTTACCCACGGCGGCACGGTCGTCAACTTGTACAACGGGTATGTGGGCGAGGTAGGGGGACTGTTGGGCAACCTGTACGATTTTCCGGTCACCTGGTACGTGCCCCATGCCTGGGGGCAGGAGTTGGGCGGTGTCTGGGACATCGACTTCGAGGACAGCGCGTTCAGCGGCTCGACCGTTTTCGCCGTTCCTTTCGATCTGACCCAGTGGTGCTTCACAATTATGCCGGTCGGCGCGATGCCGGTGCAGACCTCGGGAGCCTGGCCCGCTCCCGCCGTCGCGCTTGGCAATATCTCGGTGGGGATGGTTCCGACCGTATTCGAGATGCAGCTCGACGACTCGGTGGACGCGACCGGTTCGGATGTATGGCTGGAGCTGGACATCACGCACCCCGTGGATACTGATATTGGATTCGGCATCATCGCCGCCGACGGGACCAATCTCGTCCTGAAGGCGCCGGTCGATCCGACCGTCGAGGGTTTCTACGAGCTTACCGGGCTCTCCACCAGCTGGATGACCGGCCGGTGGTCGTTGCAGATAGTCAACACGGGAACCGGTTCGGCTACCGTAGCCATACTCAATTCGTGGAGTATAAACGTAGGTACGCTCCCTTCCGGATCCGATGCGGGCATGGACGGCGGCAAATAAGAAAGAGACAAGAGAGGAGATCAATCATGACCGACTATTCGGGAATCGACATGGTCAAGTTCAACAAGGCCCTCGAGATAGGGCGCCCACCGAATGTAGAGTGCCTCTTTCCCAATTCCAGGGCGTTGATCGTCAGCGGGAAAGTAATAGACAGGGCCCTCAAGGCAAAGGGAAAGGCGATGACCATCGCGGCGAACGGGCGAAGCAGGCCGGTGATCATCGGGGCGCTTCGGGCCGCGCAGCGGGCGAACGCCGCATTGATAATCGAGATCGCCAAGTCCGAGGGCGGTGCAACGTCATACTGCGCCTGCAACTACTGGAACCTGGCCACATTCATAGATGCCGCCGTCAACGAGCTTGGGATAACCATCCCGGTCGCGGTGCATGCGGACCATTATGGAATAAAGAACGACGCTGATGTGGAACAGGCCAGGGTGGAGATTCCCACCATGTTCCGGGCGGGGATCACGTCCATCGCCATCGATGCGTCGCACCTGCCCGACGACAAGAACTTGCTGGCGAACCTGGCCCTCAACAAGTACGTACCCGCGTGGGCCGGACTGGAGACCGAGGTCGGCGAGATCAAGGGCTCGACCGGTCTCTCCACCGTCGACGAGGCGGCGTTTCTGGTAAAGGGTCTCAACGCACATGAGATCTTCCCGGACTGGATCGCGCTGAACAACGGCACCACCCATGGCATAGAGGCCAGCGCCGCTGGAATACAAGTGGACCTGACCGCCGCAATTCACGAGGCGCTTGTTCCGTATGGTCTGTCCGGCGCCCAGCACGGCACCTCGGGAAATTCGAGCGAGCGTCTGCGCGAGATCGCAGGCAAGACAAATACCACCAAGGCCAACGTCGCCACGGCTCTCCAGATGATCTCATGGGGGCTGAAGGTCAACGACTACGGCAATGCCTTCCTGGGCGACGACGGGAAATTTGTAAAGGTGTCGGATCGGGGCGTGTCCGACGATCTGTGGAACGAGATGGTTGCCTACGCGCAAGACCATGATTGGAAAGCCGGCAATTACAAGAAGCTCAACCTTCCGTTCGAGAACAAGATCCTGAGCCAGCCGCCCAATATCCTCCAGCGTTCGATCAAGGGTGTTGAAGACTTTGTCTACGGTCTTCTCGATGGTGTCTTCAACGCGAAGGATACCGCGCCGCTCGCCATCGAAGCCATCCTGGAGGCCGGTTCCTACAAGATGGGCCCCAAGGCCAAACAAACCGAGGATCCCGCCGACTGGACCGATGACAAGATCATCGAACGAGCCAAAACCCTCGACTCCGACAAGGGCGAAGAAGGCGACTTCGACGACTGAATTGTTCCTGCCGCAATCGCCGGTCGATTCGTTTGCGTGGGTATGACTATTCGCTGGCCGGGGCGTATTTTGTGACGGTGTGCATACGGAAACAGGAATTTCTGTTTGGCGATGTGGTCGAAGGTGAAATGCGATTGAACGACGCGGGGCGGATAGTTCAGGCGACGTGGGATGGGTTGCCGTCCCATTACGCGGGTGTGCGGATTGATGCATTCGTCATCATGCCGAATCACGTTCACGGAATAATTGTTTTGACCGAACGCGACGTAGGGGCGGGTTTGAAACCCGCCCCTACCGACAAACCCGCCCCTACCGACAAACCCGCCCCTACCGACAAACCCGCCCCTACCGACAAACCCGCCCCTACCGATGAACGTCGTCGTCACGGTTTGTCCGAAATTGTCCGCGGGTTCAAAACGTTTTCGTCGCGGCGAATAAACGAATTACACGAAACACCGGGCGTGTCGGTCTGGCAACGCAATTATTACGAACACATCATCCGCAACGATGATTCAATGAATCGCATTCAGAAATACATCGTCGACAATCCCGCGCGATGGGCGTTCGATCGTGAGAATCCAGCGGTAGTCGTGATAAGCCCTGAGCAAGCCGGATAGATTTTTTTGTATACCTCGCCGTCATTTTTCATAGCAAAATGACCGTGGCATGTGTGGACATTGACAATATACAGCCCATAATGTACGTTTATTATGTACAAAAGGTGGGTATGATGGCCGATGTCAACGTTACTGAATTCAGGTCCAGGCTTCCAGCCTATCTCGCCCGCGTAAAGCGGGGCGAAGAGATTCGGATCTTGCGCCACGGACGCATCGTGGCAGTGTTGAGCCCTCCCTCTGACCAGCGCGGACGAGCCCGTGACGAGCTCGCTCGATTGCGCGATAAGGCCCGCGTGGATGACGTGGACGGTCCCCTCGACCTGCAATGGCACGCCGATGATCCTGCTTGATACTTGTGCGATGATTTATGACGCACTCACTCCGCGTCGGCTCTCCAGGAAAGCCAAGGCATCCATCGAGTCTGCTGACGTCGAGGGAGATCTCGCATTGAGCGACATCTCTCTGTGGGAAACGGCAATGCTCGTCCGGTATGGGAGGCTGGAGACGGGGACGAGTGTCGACGAGTTCTTGCGCCTTGCGCTCACGGCGCGCAAGATCCGGATTCTCCCCATTTCTGTCGAGATCGCCGCGCTCTCTTCGTCACTGGATCTCCACGGCGATCCCGCCGACCGTATCATCGCGGCGACGGCCATCATCCATCGCGCCAAACTGGTTACGTCTGACAAACTGCTCCGCCGCAACAGTGCGGTCCCGACGCTCTGGTAGTAAAAATTTTGGCAATAATAATACCGATAAGCCATTCCGAACTGATGGTCAGCAAGCTCCCATTTGCTACCATCGGTCTGATACTCATCAACGTAATTGTGTTCATCCTGACCTGGGGGGCCCTGGATGAAGGTCTGGAGCGTGAGCAAGAGTCACTGTCCAGGGTCGTCCATTACTACGATGAGCACGACTATCTCGAGATTCCCGAAGATCTTTTGTCCCAGTTCCCAGAGGTAGATCAGTCCCTCTACGCCGAGAAGGGGGAGTGGATCGAGTGGTTTCTCGATAACCAGGAAGAAGCAACCAGGGAGATCGAGGGCATTCTCGAGGCAGACGGTCGCCAGTTTCTCGCCACTGAGGCGGAGCGAGCGGATCAGAGACTTCGCACCATGGAGGGCCAGCGAGCGTCGGTCAGGAAAGACTCCCTGGAGAAGATCAGGAGTTCCTTCCTGGTGAGGATCGGCGATCTGGATTTCGACGATTGGCGGAACCAGCAGGATCGCCTGGACGAGTTGGACTCCGGGTACCGGGAGGTTGCGGCTGGAACAATTGCCCGGCGATTCGGGTTCGTGCCGTCCGAGCCGAGCCTGCTGGGGCTGGTGGGGCACCTGTTCCTGCACGATGGAATCATGCATCTCATCGCGAACATGCTCTTCCTGTGGCTGGTGGCATCCAGGCTGGAAGACCTCTGGGGCAAGGGGGTCCTCATCGCCTCTTTTATCGTCCTGGGCATAGCTGCGGCAGCCGTGCACGGTGCAGCCAACTGGGGTAGTTCCATCCCTACTATCGGAGCTTCCGGGGCCGTTGCGGGTCTCATGGGGGCGTTCCTGGTGCGGTTGTCCAGGACAAAGATCAAGTTCGCATACTTTTTTTGGATATGGCTCAGGCCCAAGTTCGGAGTTTTCGAGGCGCCGGCTGCGCTGATGATGCCCCTGTGGCTTGTTTCAGAGATTGCTTACGCGGTGATGTACGGAGGTTCCTCCCCCGTTGCTTACTGGGCGCACATTGGAGGATTCGCCGCCGGGATCCTGCTGGCGGTAGCGTTCAAGCTCACCGACTTCGAGCGAAGGGTCCTGAAGCGCGAGCCGTACCGACAAACAGATGAGACCGAACTTCCACTGGTGGCTTTCCAGCAACTCGCCGGTCCCGTGTTCTTCGTTCGGGAATGGAGTGTTTCCGACCTGGACGGATCCGGCCTGACCTGCCGGAGCTCGGGAGACGAGCTGATGGTCCTCGATCCCAATACCGTGACAGCCATCCTGACGGGAAGGGTGGATACCATTGGAGGCCACCTGGCAAACGAGTGGTTTTCCTCCGGGCAGCAACCTTCGCCCCCGGCTGTACTGATCGCTCTGGTTCACGGCACCCATGGCGCCCACCGGGTGTGCCTGATAGATGCCGGAAAGCTGCGATACAATCGGTTCATGTCTCCACACGATTTGAAGCAATCTCCGAGGGAGAACTTCTTCGCGTTCCTGTCGCTCATCCGCCAGACCTTCTCCGGATCCCGCCTGGTCAACCTGGATGAAGCGATCAAAACGAGCAATCTCCCAATGTACGCCGACCTGGAGGACTTTCTCTCATCCCTTAGAAACGCTGCGGGCTTTTCCATCGATTAGTACTTGCCCCCCAATTGAGATATTCTCCCGCACATGATCGATACCCCCGATAGCAAGGTTCTGGCACGCCTGGAGGGTTACCGTGAAGAGGTGGTGGACGAGCCGATCTTTTCCGGGAAGGCGTACGTGTTGGAGGCAGGCCCAAGGGATGCTCCCGCAGTGGTAATGGTACACGGGGTGGGGGACAACGCCGCGCGGGACTGGACCGATCTGGTGACGGCCCTGGCGGATCGCTACCGGATTCTCACCTTCGATCTGCCGGGGTTCGGGCGATCTACGAAGGCCAACGAGCTGTACACGCCTGTCCGGTACGTTCGTTTCATCAAGCACCTGGTCTCGCAACGAATCGAGGGTCGCTTCAACCTCATCGGGCACTCCATGGGAGGCGCCGTTTCGCTGGCATACGCCGGATCTCATCCGGAAGATCTGGATCGACTGGCGCTGGCGGACGTGGCGGGAATTCTCCACCGGCATGCGTTCGGCGAGTACCTGCTTCACCTGGGGTTCACGGGAAATGTTCCCGGCCTTGACCGCATCACGAAGAACCCTTTCGGGAAAATTCTGGGGGAGGCTTTCAGCGCCACCCTGGGGCAGGCCGCGGAGCAGATGGCGCACAAATACATAAGGCCTTACTTCAGGCTCGAGCCGGATCCCTCAAAGGTGTTCGAGTTCGCCAGGATAAGAAAGAAACTCCTGGGCGGAGATCCAACCAAGATCTCGGGGCTCATGCTGGTATCGCAGAACTTCGGGCAATTCATCGCCGGTGTGAAGACGCCTCCCTTGTTGATCTGGGGCGCAGACGACAGGATCGCTCCGCTGCGCACCGGGAAGCTGCTCGCTTCTCGAATTGCGGGATCCAGGCTGGAGGTATTGGAAAAATGCGGCCACGTGTCCATGAAGGACAGGCCGAAGCGCTTTCTGGAACTGGTGGAGGAGTGGCTTGCCTCACCTCCTGTCGGCGAAGTGAAAGAGGACGGGATCGTCGAGCGGAAACGTGTGGAGGGCAACGCCGTATTTGATGGTGAGCGCGGCAAGACGATAACGGGGAGCTTTGAGAAACTGGAGATCCGCGGCTGTAAGAAAATCCTGCTCGCCGGTGTGAGCGCAGATCTCGTGGAGATCGTCGACTCGCAGGTGGTCCTGGAGGATTGCAGGATCGACGGGAGGGAGATCGGCCTCGATCTGGCCCGGTCGCGGGTGAAGGTGACCGGCGGATCGATCGGCGCCGATGTGGCCATCTGGACCGAGGAAACAGATCTCGACCTGGCCGGCACCTCCATCGACGGACGTAAAGCGGCGGTCCGAAGCGGCCTGGAATCCGAAGTCCTCTTCTCCGTGTGTCCCGTATCCAGCCCACGAAACAACGGCTTTCTCCATGGAGTCTACAGGGCAAACGCGATGGAGGATATTTGAGGGGGTGTTTGTGGGGTGGGGGCAAATTGTACGTTTTGTTGAAGACGAAAGGCGAACATCGCACGAAGTGCATCGTGGCCGCGGGTTTTATACCCGCGGGAGAAAGAGGCGGAATCAAGCATTGAACGGCCTGGAGGCATTAAAGAAGCGGGCTTGAGGCCCCGAGATAATCCGCGGGTGTAAAACCCGCGGCCACGATACGGCCCAAAGGGCCGTGGAAGAAAAATGTCTCCCCACCCCCCACAATCAATTGCTTCCCCCGCTGATGGCTTCGCGGTACCTTGAGCCCCATGAACAAGGACGTGGAGGTACCGCAGAAGGCCCCGAGGCAGCCGACGTTGTTGGTGGCGCTGATACCGGTGGTGTTCCTGGTGGGGGCGCTGTGGGTGGCGGTGGTGTACCTGCGGGACTACGGTCTGTCCACGCACATCCCGCTGATATTCGGCGCGGTGGTGGCCGCGGTCGTCTCCCTGGCC
>JAUVAN010000396.1 GCA_030591725.1 Deltaproteobacteria bacterium | reverse complement strand
CCTGTTCCGTTTCTGATGGAACCCACCGGCGAGAATATCTCCGTGAAGCAGGCCGGATCGGCGCTCGGGTATCTTCGAAGGAGTCTCGTCGATGACGATCTTCCAGCCTTGCCCCGTGATCTTGCGAGCGCCGGCGACGACCGCTTACCCCTGGTGCTGACCGTCTGGAAGGGTGGGGCGAGGCGCAGGGTCTGGCAGGTGGACGACAGGCCGTTGCGGGAGGCGCTCGAGATACTCGCCGAGAAGCTCCGCGCGCACAAGGCGGAAATCGAAGGTTCCTCCTTGCGGCTGCAGCTGGATCTGGTCGTGGCGACCGGTTGGGTTCCACAGGGTGGTACCCTCTTCAGCCTTTCCTTTGTCGAAGGACACACGGGGGTGAGCGGCATCGTCGACGGTCGGCGAGTCTATCTTCCGCCGTCGGAATTCATCAGGCAGAGAAAGTATGGCAGCTTCCAACCGCTTCCCGGTTATGACGCGCGATTCAGGGTCGGTGTGGACATCGACCTGATAAAGAGGACACTTAGTCACCAGGCCACCGTGCTGGGTTTCAGGGGCGAGAGCGTGACTGAACTCCAGCGATTCCTCTCGCTAACGTTTGTGGAGGGAGCCGATCTGAAGCCGAGAAGATTGCTCAAGGGAACCGTGGAGCGGGCTCCGGTCACGAGGGCCGATCTGGAGGCGGCGGTGAACGCGGGGGCGGATTATCTCATGCGGGCGCTGCGTCCGAGCGGCATGTACTTCTACAACTACGATCCGGTTGCGGATAAGAAGGTGGACGAGGCCTACAACTGGCCCCGCCACGCCGGAACCTCGTACAGCCTGGCCCTGGTCGGACGTATACTGGAAAGGCCCGATCTTGTGGATGGAGCCGCCAGGGCGCTTCGCCGGTTGGAGAGGCAGCTCGACGAAGGTCCGGATGGATCCCTCTGCTTGCTGGCGAAGGGTGAATGCTACCTGGGTTCATCGGCGCTTGGCTTGCTCGCGCTGGCCGAGTACCGGTTGGCTTCCGGGGATGATCGATTCGACGAATCGGCCTTCAGGATCAGAGACTACATCGTCAGTATGCAGCGGCCCGACGGGCTCTTCTATCACGTCTGGAAACCGGACACGGGCATCGACCGGGAAAAGATGAAGCTGTACGCCTCCCAGCAGGCTGTGTTTGCGCTGGGTCGGTTTGCTGCGGCGTACGACCACAAGAAGACCCTGGACATTGCCGCCAAGGGGATGGATTTCCTCGCGGGGCCGTACTGGGATCATTTTCTCGGGAGCTATTTTTTCGGCCAGGAGCACTGGTCCTGCCTTGCGGCGCAGGAACTCTACGAGCAGCTTCACAAGCCAGAGTATGCTCGATATTGCCACGGCATCGGCGTCAACTACGACAACCTGACTCACGGGCCCGGGGAGACGCCATTTACTGAGGATGTGGGCGGAATGTCCATAACCCATTTCTTCACGCCGCACACCGGCGGGACGGCAACGGCTGCGGAGGCAATGGTTTCCGCCGTTATTCTGGGGAAGGCCGAGGGCCTCGATGTGGATCCCATCGTGGAGCAACTCGTGGCCACATATGGCTTCCTTTTAAAGGGGCAGGTCTCCGAGCACGACACCTTCTGGGTGCGAAGGCCGAGGTTGGCGGCGGGCGGCTTCTACGAATCGCAAACGACGACGCGGATCCGCATCGACAACGTGCAACACGCCATCAGTGCGATTGTTCGTGGAATGGATCTTGTTGGGTTGAAATAACGACTAGTCGCAGATAAGGCAGTCCCACATCGTTGAGTAGCTTGTGCCTGTGTCCGAATCGGTGTCCGAATCAGTGTCCGAATCGGTGTCCGAATCCGTGTCTGAATCAGTATCACTATCACTGTCCGAATCACCATCCGTGTCCGAGTCGGAATCGGCGTCGAGGCCGTCGTCGAAGGTGTCATCGCTACAGCCGGCAGAGACGAGTCCCAGTGCCAGAACAGCGATCAGTGAAATCATTACGAGATAAATATACTTTGCCATTTGAGAAACCTCCGCTTCCTTATTACCTCAGTGCATCCATAATACCAAAAGGACGTTCATTTTAATATTTTTTTTTAGTCCTTTTGTTTTATTACAGTTATTAGACGCTGATTGACCCTGGAATACCGAATACTGTTGGGGAATCTATTGAGGAACTCGCCAAGCGCACGAATTTCCTCGTCCTTTCTTCCCAGTGCCCTCAATGCTGTGCATTTTCCGAAAAGGGCCTCCTGTGCGAGCGGTCCTGCAGGTCGCCGGCGCTCGTATTCGCAAAAATGCACAAGAGCCCGAGTCGGGTTGCCCAGGTGCTCTAATTCCACTTCGGCGAGGGGCAGGAGTACCGTAATTGCTTCCGGGCTGGCCGGATACTCACCAAGGATCTTGCCGTAAGCCCGGGCTGCGCCGGCCCAATCGCCCATCTTGCGGCATTCCCGTGCCTCCAGGATGTACTCGCCCGGCGAACCGGAAGGTGCCACCGGTCGATCGGGCTCGCTTGCCGATGTCGTCGGTGCTCCGCCGTTTTTCGCCGCGCCCGTCGTTTTCGAGATCGAGAGCGGGGGATCTTCGGTGGTTTCATTTGCGTCAAGATCATCCGTTTCTTTGTCCCCGAATTCCCGCTCCTCGAACTCGGCTGCAAGGGACAGTTTCGTCTCGAGTTCCATATGGAGAAGCGCTCTGATTCCGTTGCGCGCCTCCAGGTCCAGCCTCTGAACCTCCCCGTTCGAGATGGTGATCTTCTCTCCTTGCGCAACCGGTCGGGAGCCCTGTGAAATGTCCTTCGTTTGTACGTCTACCGAGCCCCGAAGAACGCCGATCGATACGTCCGAGTCCGTTACCTCCACCATGAACACGGTTCCCGTAACGAGGATCCTGGCGAGAGGCGTGATGACTGTCAGGTCGACATTCTCGTCCGGTACCAGGTGAAAAGCCACACGCCCTCGATGGAGATTGAACTCGATTGCTTCACGGCGAAGACTTTCGATCTCCAGGCTGCTCCTTCTGTCCAGCCCGATCTCCACAGCCGAGCTGGAGGTGTAGAATGCCGGTTTTGCGTCGGTGGTGAGGGTTTGCCCTGCGGTTACCCGGCTGCCGTCCCGGGCTATCATTGCGTCGTCGTCGCCGAAGAGCGTTGTGCTTTTGAAGGGCAAGGGGATGATGCCGCTCAGCGCGATCACGACCATCGCTGCGATGCCGCAGATTGCTGCTATAGCGACAACCCCTCCGCCCATCCGGGTTTTCTCTCCGGTTGCTGCATGCTCTCGCAAAACGTGGGCGATCATTTCCTCGGGAAGTGGATCGCAATCCGGATCCTCGAGCCGGTCCAGCGCTCCTTCGAACGCGGCGCATTGTGGGCATATATCGACATGATGATCCATGAACCGCCGGTCAGTTGCGCCGATCTCGCCCTCGTCGATCACGCTCACTTCCAGCAATTCGCGAAACAGGTCGCATTCGCCGGCGCCGTTTTTGAGATCTGTGTTCATCTCATCCACGGCGATTCCTCCCGAAGAGCTCCATGGCGACACGATCGGCTGAGATACTCTGCCTCAGCTCCTTGAGCCCCACGCGAATCCTGTCGCGGACAGTGTTCAGGGGCGCGTCGGTCAAACGCGCAATCTCGGCCACCGAGTGACCGTAAACAAGCCGAAGGACCACGGCCCTG
>JAUVAN010000123.1 GCA_030591725.1 Deltaproteobacteria bacterium | reverse complement strand
GGGGAAATAAAGACTGGGACTCTTATGAGCCTGGGGGACTCTTATGAGCCTGGTAAATTATCCTTCAAAATTCGGGGAAATAAAGACTGGGACTCTTATGAGCCTGCCGAAATAAAGACGGGGACTCTTATGAGCCTGGGGGCTCGGGGAAATAAAGACTGGGACTCTTATGAGCCTGGTGGCAAATCAAAGTTGCCAGGTACTATTTCCCCCTTCTCGATCCCGCGAGGACGGTCTTGAGATAACGGCCAGTGTGAGTGTTGGCTCTGGCGATATCTTCGGGGGTGCCGGTCGCGACGATCTTTCCACCACCATCGCCGCCCTCCGGCCCCAGGTCGATGACCCAGTCCGCACGCTTGATGACGTCCAGATTGTGCTCAATCACGACCACCGAGTTTCCGTGCTCCACCAGTCGGTCCAGCACCTCCATGAGTTTTCGGACATCATCGAAGTGGAGTCCCGTGGTCGGTTCGTCCAGCACGTAGAGGGTTCGGCCCGTGGACTTTTTCGACAGTTCCCTGGAGAGCTTCAACCGCTGCGCCTCGCCGCCCGAGAGGGTCACCGCGTTTTGTCCGAGCTTGAGATAGCCGAGGCCGACCTGACGAATTGTGGCCAGTTTCTGGCGGATCTTGGTGTGGTTGTCGAGGAAGTCGTATGTCTGGTTGCAGGTCATATCCAGGATGTCGGCGATGTTCTTTCCCTTGTACCTGACCTCCAGGGTTTCACGGTTGTAGCGGCGCCCGCCGCAGACCTCGCACGTCACGAACGCGTCTGGCAGGAAGTTCATCTCGATCCTGATGAGGCCGTCACCCTGGCACGCTTCACATCTGCCGCCCTTCACGTTGAAGGAATATCTTCCCGGCTGGTAACCGCGAGCCCTGGATTCGCGGAGCGTGGCGAAGTGATCCCTGATGAGCGTGAACACCCCGGTGAACGTGGCCGGGTTGGAGCGTGGAGTTCTACCGATGGGGCTCTGGTCGATATCGATGACCTTGTCCACGTGGCGCGCGCCCTTTATCGAATCGAAGATCTCGGGGTTGCCGGGGGTTCGATGGAGTTCGTGCTTGACCGCCGGCAGGAGCGTATCGACGATGAGGGAGCTCTTGCCCGAGCCGGAGACACCTGTCACAGCTACGAACAGGCCCATGGGGATCTTGGCGGTGATCTTTTTCAGGTTGTTGGCACGGGCGCCGATGATCGTTATGGCCGCGGAACCGCCGATCCTCCGCCGAGCGGGAATGTAAATGGATCGCTTGCCGCTGAGGTATTTGCCCGTGAGAGATTTGTTGTTGCGTTTGACCTGGGCGGGAGTGCCCTCCGCTACCACCTTGCCGCCGGCGATTCCCGCGCCCGGTCCCATGTCGATCAGGTGATCCGCCGCGAGGATCGTGTCCGCGTCGTGCTCCACGACGATCACCGAATTTCCCCGGTCACGCAGGGTCGCCAGGGTATCGATGAGCCGTTTGTTGTCGCGCTGGTGGAGCCCGATGGATGGCTCGTCGAGCACGTACGTCACGCCCACCAGGGCCGATCCGATCTGGGTCGCGAGCCTGATCCGTTGTGCCTCGCCGCCTGAGAGGGAGGACGTGGAGCGGCTCATAGTCAGGTATTCGAGCCCGACCTTTTCCAGAAACCCCAGTCGGTTGCAGATCTCCCTGAGGATCGGGTCGGCGATCTCCGCCTGGGGGGACGGCAGATCCAGCCCGTTCAGGAACTCGAGGCACTCGCGAATCGTCAGCTGTGAGACATCGTCGATGTTCTTTTTGCCCACGGTTACCAGAAGGCTGGCCTTCCTCAGCCTGGAACCACGGCAAGCGGAGCAGGATTCTGCGCCCATGTACCGCTGAAACTCATCGGTGATGAAATCACTGGAATCGCCGCCGCCCTCCTTCTTTCTACGGTCGTACTCGTGACGCCTTCGCTCCAGGTTGGGGATGATCCCCTCGAATTTGCGTTTGAAAGACAGCTTGCCGTTGTCCTTCGTGACCGTGAACTCTATCTCCTCATTGGTGCCATGCAGGAGCAGATCCCGTTGCGATTCGGGAAGATCTTGCCACCTGGTGAAGGGATCGATCCGGTACCTGGTCGTTACGGCGTCGAGAAGTTGCTGGTAGTAGGCCGCGTTTCGCCGGGTCCAGGGGGCGACGGCGCCGTCCCGAAGGGTGAGACCCGGATCGGGTATAATTCGGTTGAGATCGAAGAAGAGCACCTCCCCGAGGCCGCCACACGTTTCGCACGCGCCTGAGGGGCTGTTGAACGAGAAGGCGGCCGGCTCCAGAGTGCTCATGGTCACTCCGCAGTCCGCGCAGGAATGGCTGTTGGTGAAGGTCATGTCCTCCCCCTCGATCGGGGAGATTATCACCAGACCGGAGGCCTCCTTCAGTGCGAGCTCGATACTGTCGGCAAGGCGGTTGCGAATTGAGCCCTCGTTGACGAGGCGATCCACGTAGATGTCTAGATCGTGTTTCTTGCGGGCGTCCAGAGTTATCGGCTCATTGAGATCGTGGAGATCGCCATCGATGAGAACGCGTACGAATCCGTCGCGCTTGAGGTGCTTCAGTATCCCGGCGAGGTCGCCCTTTCTTCCCCGAATGGCCGGGGCCTGGACACTGAACCTCGAGCCTCTGGGGAGATCGAGAACCCGATCCACCATCTGGTCCACGGTTATCGGGTTGATTGGTTTTCCGCATTTCGGGCAGTGAGGTTGGCCCGCTCGGGAGAAGAGCAACCTGACGAAATCGTAGATGTCCGTGGCCGTTCCCACGGTGGAACGCGGGTTCCGACCAGTGGAACGCTGGTCGATGGCGATTGTCGGGGAGAGGCCGTCGATGGATTCGAGATCCGGTTTGGCCATCTGTCCGAGGAACTGTCGGGCGTGGGGGGATAAGGATTCCACGTACCGGCGCTGGCCCTCGGCGAAGATGGTGTCAAAGGCCAGGGATGACTTGCCCGAGCCCGAAGGTCCGGTGATAACAACGAACGAGTTGCGCGGGATGTCCACATCGACTTCGCGCAGGTTGTGGGTTCGCGCCCCCCGAATTCTTATATAGTCCACTACCTGACCGCCCCAATCGTCCGGGTGTTCATTTTGATGCCCTGCCGTTTCAGATCGTCGGCAAGGGCTTTGAGATCATCGTCGAGACCGTCGTACGGCGCAATCCCTTCGGTTACGATCAGCACGCGTCTGGGATTTACTACAAGAACCTGCGCGAGAACCCGGTCGCAAAACCGGGCAAAACCTTCCTGTCCCAGATTTCCCACCGGCGCGGCGACAATAGTCTTGTCGTCGAAGTCGAAGACCGGAGAATGATCGGCGAGGTACTCGCACTGCTTGTCTTCGAGGCGCCGATAGAATGCGTGGAAGTGTCGCTCGGCCGCCAGCGGTGCCAGCCCGCCCAGATCCCCGGATACCAGGGCCTCAACCAGCTCCGTGGGACCCTTGCCCTCGCCGGCCAGTCGCTCGACCTCCATTGAGATCAACTCCCGAATTTGTGTCGAATTGCTTGCCGCACGCTGCAAGCGTGTCTTCAGGTCTTCGCTCATGCCGCCCTCTCTCGCCGCGCAGTGTTCGATGTTAAGTCGGGTCGTGTCTTCCAGCGTTTGTGAAACCACACCCACTGGCTTGGGTGTCGCCTGATTTTTCTCTCGAGAGCCAGGGTCAGGGCCGCAGTGGATTCAAGGTCGTCGTCGCCGGGAACGAACGACTCCATTTCCAGGATGTGGGTTCCATCGGATCGTCGTCTCATGGAGCCCACTACAATGGGCGCGCCGGTCCGCGAAGCGAGAGAAGCGGCGCCGACGGGAGTGTGCGCGAGTTTGCCGAAGAAGGGTACGAACACACTGGGAACGCTCGTGTCCTGGTCGATGAGCATTCCCAGAACACGGTTCTTGCGCAAGGCGCGCAGCATTCTCGCGGACGAACCCGGCTGGCCCCGGTAGATACCGTCAACTCCGAACTGCGCTCGTCCACGTTCGAGAAGCCTGGTGAACCTGGGGTCGTAGCTCTTCGCGGCCATGGTCGAGATGGGATATCCCTCGGTGGCGAGGGAGCGCGCCATAAGCTCCCAGTTGCCCATATGCCCGGTGACGAAAACAACTCCTCGCCCCTGTCCCAGCGCATCATCGAGGGTCCGGCGACAGGAGGGTGGAATAACGACGTCGGGAGAGCTGTTGCTCGATCGCAAAATGCGGCAGAGTTCGACGACGCTCACGCCCAGGTGGCAAAAGACACCTCTGGCGAGAAGCGCCGCGCGGTTCGATCTTTTGTCGAGATTGAGAGCCGTGGCGATCTGGCTGCGGGCGACGCGGCGTTCAGCGCCGGCCAGCGCGTGGGCGAGGGCGCCCAGAGCCAGCCCTGTTCGTCGCGCCGCGAAGGCAGGCGTAAGACCGAGAACGGCTATGGCCGCACGGGCGAATAGGTATATGAGGTGATTTCTTGCTCGTCTTTGCAAAGCGATCGGAGCATAACACGTTTGACATTAAAGGGGTCTTTGGCAACGATTGGTTCTTGAGCGGTCGGACGAAAGATGTGCATCGTGCATATCCGGCATTTATGAGGAGAATATGAAAGAGGTTTTCGAATATCTATCCCGAGGCGGCGTGGTGATGATCCCCATAGCGCTTGGTTCGGTCGTCGCCCTGGCGATCTTCCTGGAGCGGATGTGGGCTCTGCAGAAGAGCCGGATAATCCCCGGCGGCCTGGTGGATGCGGTGGTGAAGCTCGTCAGGGACGGTGAATTCGGAAAAGCGCGTGACGAGTGCTTGCGGAGTAACAGCCCGATGGGTCGCGTGATGCTGGCGGGAGTGGAATCGAAGGGCGCCGATCGCGAGGCGATAAAAGGGCTCTTCGAGGAGGTGGGCAAGCAGGAGATCTCCCGCATGGAGCGCAACATCGAGGCCATGGGTACGACGGCGAGCATCGAGCCGCTGCTGGGGCTCCTCGGAACGGTCACCGGAATGATACAGGTGTTTCAGAAGGTGGTTGTCACATCCAGATCGGGCGCGGTGGATCCCGGTCAGCTTGCCAATGGCATCTGGCAGGCGCTGATCACTACTGCAGCTGGACTCAGCGTGGCCATCATCGCCTTTTTGGGATATCGATATCTCCTCTCCCGGACCGTTCGCCACTCTCTGGCAATGGAGGAAGGAGCCCTGGAGCTTGTCGGCATACTCGCTCCCCTCGGAGACGAGACAGACGGTGCGAAAGACAGTGAGGCTTCATGAACTTTCGCAGCAAGTCAGGCTCCAAGGGAATAGCGGCGCTGGAGATAACACCTCTGGTTGATATCGTTTTCCTGCTGCTGATCTTCTTCTTGCTCACGGCCACGTACGTGCAGAATCCCAACCTTGATATCAGTCTGCCCAAGGCTTCCGTGGATCAGGTTACCAATCATCAGAAGGATTTCACCATCGCGATCAAGGAGGACGGAGAGCTGCGTTACAATAACGTCGTTGTGTCGCTGGAGAGGCTCGAAGGGATTCTGACCAGCGAGTACGCGCAGGGCGAGGATTCTGTCGTGGTGGTCAGGGCGGATGAGGGGGCGCGCCACGGACGCGTGGTCGAGGTGATGGACCTTGCCAAGCGGATCGGATTCGGCAAGCTGGCTATCGCTATCAAGGCCCGGACGACCTCCCCGGAAGTCGAGTGATATGGCATGAAGAAGTCGGTGTTCCCGTTTGTATTTCTGCTTGGCTTGATGGTCTTTTGCAGCGATGCGCGCGCGGCTGACGGTGTCGGCTTCTACCTGGAGCCGATCGTCGGTTTCAGCCGAATGACGGTAAAGACGCTGGAAATAGAGAAGAGTTTTATTACCTCCGGGGATGACGATCCCGATGACGATGTGGAAGACGACTGGAGCGCTGTGGACCCGAACGAGGTTCAGGGCTCGGTCGGGCGCAAGGCGTATTTCAAGGGCGCCGGGTTCTGCGCGGGAGCCTCCGCCGGTATCAAGCTCTTTTCCCTGTCGCTGGGAGGGGCTTATATCTGGGATTCCGTGGCAATGGATGGCTATTCCAAGCGATACCGCTACAGGCCGGAGAAGAACAGGGCCGCGGGGAGGAAGTTCTTCGATTCGGGCACTATCGATCTGCATCGCGTCATGGTCCAGATCAAGTACGGACTTCCACTCGGACGCATCGAGGTCAACTTCCAGACGCGTGCCGGCGTTCTATACCTGGACGAGGGGCCGCTGCTGATGGGAAGAGCCATCGATTCCGGGTCCGGTTTTTCTGGTGATGTGGGGGTCGGGTTGGCGTTTTCGGTGGCCTCGTGGTTGTCGGTGGGTGTCAGTGGATATTTCGGTTTTTTCTCTTTTGCCGGAGATTACGAAGGAGCCTACGGAACCATCGGCGGGATGAACGGCAGCTTCGTTATTCATATATGAGCACCCGAAACATGTGCCTGACCTGCTGTTTAGTCGGGTAGCGTTGACCAAATTGAAGTTATCTCCTAATCTACCAATATTGACGGAAAGTCGGATGGTTGCGGGATACTCGCGCCTCATGAAGGAGATAAGAAATGTCGGGAAAACTCATCCTCGCGTTCGAACCTGATCCAGTATACGCACAGATGCTCAAAGATGATCTGGGCGCGCGCGGACTGGACGTGGAGGTCGTATCGGATGGAGCGGAGGGCCTCGAGCGCGCCGCGACCGCCACCCATGATCTCATTTATCTGTGCATTGAATTACCTCGCATCAGCGGTTTTTCCGTGTGCAACAAGTTGCGCAAAAATGCGAACACAAAGGGGATCCCCCTGGTTATCGCTTCGGCGGAGGCGAACCAGGAAACTTTTGACAAACACAAGAAGCTCAAGGTGCGTGCGGATGAGTATCTCCTGAAACCCTTTGACGCAGATGCGCTTTTTGCTGTCATGGCCGGGCTCCTCGGCCTGGAAGAAGACGAACTCGTTGTTGAAGACGATGACGAGTTGGTCATAGAGGAAGATGACGATGTCGTCATGGACGACCTCGAAGAGATCGAGGAACTGGATGAGATTGAGGAGCTGGAAGAAATAGAAGAAGTAGAGACGGAAGATGACGACGGGGATGTGATCGAGGTGGACGATGAGGTGGATTCTTTCACCGAATCAGCTTTCGATGCGATCTCGGTAGATGAAAAGTCGAAGCCGGAACCCGAGGCCGTTCCCGCCCCACAAGCTGCCGGAGACAGCGAGGAGATCGCCAATCTGACCCGTGACAACGACAATTACAAGGAACAGGTTGCGCGGCTGGAGAAAGAGGTGGCCGAGGCGAAAACCTCCAAGAGTGGAGGCGTTTCGAGCCGTGAGTTTCTGGATCTGCGCGAGCTCCTGAACAAGAAGGATCGGGATCTGCTCGATCTCAAGGACGGGGTCAACAACAAGGAGAAGCAACTTCTCGAGACACGGGAACGTCTGACGGATCTCGAACGGGCGAAGGCCGACCTGGAAGACAAGAACATCGCGGCGGAGAAGAAGATCGCCGATTTTGAGGACAAGGTGACTAACCTCACGTCCGACAAGGATGTCCTTGCCAAGAAATCCGACGATCTCCAACAGAGAGTGGAAACCCAGCAGAGCAAGATAGACGGGCTCGAGGGCGATCTCGATAGCGAGAAGACGGGGCGCCAGGCTGACATGGAGAGGCTTGAGGCACAGAAGGTGGAGGCGTGCGACAAGCTGGCCGGCGAGAAGGACGAGGAGAAAGATGCTGCTCTTCGGGATCTGCGCGGCGAGCTGGAGGCAGGGAAAAAGACGGCTCTCGAGGAGCAGGAGAAGGAGCTCAACGAGCAAGCCGAGAAGGTTCGAGAGACCGATCTCACGGAGCAGAGAATAAGGCACGAGGCGGCACTGGAGGAGCTTGGCGAAAAGCTCGAGCTCGAAAAGCAGGCTGCTCTCGATGAGAAAGACGAGCAGAACAAGGCCAAATCCGACGAGGTGCAAGAGGCTCACAGCCAGGCCCTCGGCGAGTACAAGAGCAAGCTCTATGACAACGAGGAAAAGACCCGTGCCATGGAGGTGGATCTCGAAGAGACCAGGACCAACCTGGAGGAGTCAAGGGAAGAACTTTCAGCAACCCAGACTTTGCTCGACGAGAGGAGCAACGAACTCCAGGAAGCCACGGGCGCACGTCTGGAGACCGAACAGAAGTTGGAGTCAGTGAGCGCCGAGAACGAGTCCGTCAAGGCGGAGTTGGTTTCTGCCAAAAACAGGGGTGATCAGCTCGATGAAGATTGCAGCAAACGGGGCGCACGGATCACCGAGCTGGAAGGGGAACTGGACGAGGCCAACGAGATCATCGAGCGTAATGACACCGTTGTTGCCAAGGCCAGGCAGGCGCTCGAAATAACGGCCGGTCTTCTCGACGAACTTGCCGGTGAAGAAGAGGAAGACGAGTAAATCTTCTATTCCGATCTTCTCGTATCCAGAACAAACCGCACTTCCACCACCACGCCCGGTCCCACCTTGTCGATGATTCGGTCCAGCAGGTCGTTCTTGAGGAAGCTCAATTCATGGAGCCAGGTTGAGTTCACGACTCCCACCGTAAGGATCTTGGCCTTCAGGGAGTGTGGAAATGCGCGGGCGCCGATCTCGGGCCCCGTTATCTGTGCCCAGTGGGCCCATATCTCCGGGTGGACGGATCTTGAGCTTCGGCACATCTCTCGCAGAATCGAAGTTACCTCCGCGTGGATGGGAGAGGTTGTGGAGTCTCTCTTGCGCCGTTTCATCGCCGGGAGTCTATGATGTAGCGTCTAGTCTGGCAACGACTGGCGAATGAAGATACCTTTGAGGAGACATGGACACAGGTGAAACAAGCTCGGGGGGGGTGCTGGTCGTTGCCGGCGAACCGTCCGGAGATCGAGCTGCTGCACGTGTGGTAGAGGCGCTCGGTCTTTCTCGGCAAAGCGGCGTGTTCGGAATTGGCGGCGATCATCTCGCGGCGGCCGGGGTCCATCTGGTGACCCACATCGGAGATCTCACTGCTCTGGGAATCGCCGAGTCCGTGGGGAGGTTCGGCGCGTGGTGCTCCGCGTGGGCACGGATTCGTGAGCAGATCGATCGTCGAAGGCCTGCGGCGGCATTGCTGGTGGATGCTCCGGACGTGAATCTCCCGCTGGCACGCGTGTTGAGCCAGAAGAAGATTCCGGTGGTTCAGTACGTGGGGCCCCAGGTCTGGGCCTGGCGCAGGGGGCGTCTTCGACTTCTCAGGGAGCGCACGGATCACGTTGCGCTGGTTCTTCCATTCGAGGAGGATATCTATCGACGAGCCGGGGTGAAAGCCACGTACGTCGGGCATCCCGCCCTCGATGAGAAACCCTCGGCCCCAAGATCGGTCGTTCGAAAGCGGTTGCACCTGGCGAAGGGGACGCCCCTTGTGGCGCTCCTGCCCGGGTCGCGGACGAGCGAGGTCGAGGCTCTTTGCGGGCCGATGACCGAGGCCGGGTTGAGGTTGCTCAGGGAGGGGATATGCTCGGTCTTCGCGCCGGCTCCCCGCGCGGCCAGTGCGCAGACGATGACCGCCGCCCGTTCTGCCGGGTGCGTCGTGTTGCCCCGGGACGTTTCGGTGAGAGATCTTCTCGGGGCCTGCGACGCAGCGATCGTGGCGTCGGGCACGGTGACTATCGAGGCAGCTCTGGAGGGGGCGCCCATGGCCATAGTTTACAAGATCGATCGCGTGAGCTGGGTGGTCGCTCAGTTTGCGATGGACATTCCCTGTATCGGTCTGCCCAACTGGATCGCCGGGCGCGCAATCGTTCCGGAGTTGTTGCAAGATCGGGTTACCGGCCAGTCGATCTTCGACGCGGCGCGCAGTTTATTGCAACCTGACGTCGCAAAATCCCAGCGGGCAGAGCTGAAAAAAGTGATCGATGCTCTCGGTTCGCCGGGCGTGGGGAAGAGGGTAGCGGCAATTCTTGAGGGGTTTCTCTCAAATAGATAAGTGGTACTCGTATAAATTGTAAGTGCCTGACCCCGTTTCCTTGACAGAAAACTCCTATTCAAGGTGGCCCAGGATTTCTTTGAGCGTCAGGCGCCGCTTTTTGAGAGCGTGGATTCGTTTGACTCGTTCGACCATGTCGGCGGAGTAGAGTTGGTATCCGGCTTCGGTAATCTCGGCGACGTCAAGCAGGCCTTCCTTTGTCCAATGCCGGATGGTGGAGTTGCTCTCGCCGACCTGTTTCGCCAGGG
>JAUVAN010000011.1 GCA_030591725.1 Deltaproteobacteria bacterium | reverse complement strand
CACGTCACGACCTGAAGTTAAAAGAGATCGGGCATTGCATGGATCAGACAATGGCCCCTCCCGGAAGTACAAACGGACAGGTTTTTTCTCTCATCTCCGATGGTCCCGCCGACGCCATTCATATGCACCTTCACATTATCTGGAATGAGTCTGGAAGGGATCGCCAATCATCAATGCATGTGGCTTGTAAGTGGTAGTCGTGAAAGGACGAATTGAAGATAATCAATGAACAAATGAACGGGGTTTGTAACCATGGATTTACATGATAGTGTCACCATCTGGACAACAGATTTGGATCGGCAACAAGAAGCGGCCCAATCATGGGCTTCAACCGAACAATAGAGGTGGGATACGATGAGCGACATCAACGAAAAATGCCTTGAGGTCTTCCCGGGCTGGCTACGATCTCTCGACGAAGACACACAAACGATCCAGAGCATTCTGGAGGCCGACGGCGTCCCCGTAGAGACTCGCAAGATCCTTGTGGGCGGTATCAACTACCTTTTCAAATCTCTCGATCTCATCCCGGACGGCATCGACGACATCGGGTACCTCGATGACGCGTTCGTTCTCCGGCTGGCCGCGAAGAACGCCGTGGAGGGAGATCTCGGCGACCTCTCCGCAGATCTTCTCAAGAAGGCCAACCTTTTGACCGACGACGCGGATCTCATCGCGCAGCTCCTCGATGGCGACGTCTACGACCGACTCGACAAGTACGTTCGGGATCTCCGCAAGGGCGCGGCCCGCGGTCGCACGGTTGACGAGATCATCGAGAAAGAGAGCGTCTTCAAGGAGTTCTCCGCAGAGGTCGCCAGCTTCATCAAGGAATACACTTCACCCGGATTCTCCAAGGACGAGAAGAACCTGATCAAGCTCAAGGCATTCCTGGAAGCCAAGCTCCCGAAATAGCGTTTCAGGGAAGGGGAACGTCTCCCCTGAAAAAAACGTAGACCCAGTTCAACGCGATCATCGCCAGAAACACCCCCGCGATCCACCAACCCTGCACACGGGACATCCTGATAGTCAGGCTACGACCGATCACGAGACCTGCGATCTCGTTTAACGCGAGCAAAACCCCCGCGATGGCGAGCAGGGCGATGAGCGGGTTCACCTGAAAGGCATAATGGGGATTCGCGGCCAGCAGGTGACGCAGGGTGGTGGTGGTCCCGCAAAACGGGCATGGAATTCCAAGGAGCGCCTGCCAGGGACACCTGAAACCGGGTATTGCGTCCAGATTCCGCAAGACGGTGTATGTCAGGCAGGCAATCACCCCGAGCGACACCGAGATGGAACCGATGCCCGTCTTGCGACCGTTGACAACCTCGAGCTTCAAGCGGCGGCGATCTCCGCAGCCACCCATAACGTATTGATGATGAGGCTGACGATCGATACGATGATTCCGGCGGTGGTGAAGCCGTAGCCGCCGAGAGCCCCGTCACTCGCGTTGATCTGACCCCTGGCCTTGATGGAAAGGATGAGGCCGACGATCCCACAGAAGAACGAAGCGATGAAGCCCGATATTGCCAGGTTGTGCATGGGGCGCGGTCCGGGCGGCGGGTTGTCGCTCCCCTCGAGGACTGGCTGTATTTCCTGATTCATGACAAGACCCTTCTTCCTTTTCTATTTCACCACATCAAGCAATTTCAAGAGCGCGTATGGACTCGATCACGGCATCGTGGGTGACGCCGTTTGTAACGATCACACCCCGGTTGTTCAGGAGGGTCCGGCCGCCGGTGAAATCCAGGGGAGCGCCGGTGATATCGGTGACGCGGCCCCCCGCCTCGGTTACCACGATGACGCCCCCCGCGTGATCCCAGATCTTCTCGCGGTACTCGTCGTCCTTGGGGAGCCGCAGGTATGCCTCCGCCTCTCCGCGAGCCACGACGGCGTACTTGGCCTGGCTGTCCAGCCGTACTGAATCCGCAACTATCCCCAGACGCTTCGCTATCCTTGCTGCGTCACCGTGGGAAGAGTGGGCCTTCTCGACCGACTCGCAGAATCTGATGGCAGCGGGATCGCTTTGAGTGCTCACCGAAACCGGCACGGGCCGTGTTTCTTCTTGAAGGGAAACCGACACTGCTCCTTCACCCTTCAGCGCCACGAAAGCCACGCCTCTTTCACCGGGATCACCTGAACGAGCCGGGAGGTTCGGGCAGCCGAGCACCCCTAGCACGATCTCTCCGTTCACTATCAGGCTAAGGGAGATGGCGTACTGTTCCTTTCGCAAAAAGCCCTTGGTGCCGTCGATGGGATCGAGGGTCCAGAACCGGTCCGAATATTCGCCAAAACCCCCGTGATCGATCCACTCGCAGATCTCCTTTTCACCGGCACCGGGTAGGATGGCACGCACGTGCTCGACGAGCCGGGTGAGTAACTTCTCGCTCGACGGTTGCCTCAACGATTCGGCGTCTTCCTCGCCGATTACGGGATCCCTCGGAAACCCCCGATCAAGCGCCCGGCAGATCAGCGCCTGGGCTCCAAAGTCCGCCACGGTCACCGGGCTGCGGTCTTTTTTGGTCAGAACATCCGGGGTGATCTCGGACTGAACGGCCCTGCACAGCACCGCCGCCGATCGCACGGCCTCGAGGGCAACCGCCTGCTCCTTGTCGTACTTGGTTATCATGGGGAGAGTGTACGGGATGGTTCAGTAGAAAGTCGACCGGGAAAATAAACTGAATTTGGTGGAGGATTCCGAAAGGATCGGATCAGAAGGGTTGGCTGGGGCCGCCGCGGAAAGGGCGTTTTGCATTGCTTCTTTTTCCTCTACGACCTTCATTGAAGTAACCTTCCTTGATGAACTTCTCCTTGATGTCATCGAGGTATTTCTTCTGCTTCTTGGTCAGGATGTCGCGAATGACGATCATCAGTCCCAGGTGCTTTTTCTTGATCTTGTTCTCGTACTTGAACATCTGATCCATCTGGGCGTAGATGTCGTCCTTGGTGGCGCCTTTCTCTACAAGTTTGACCAGCGCGCGCGTCTGCGCCGAAAGATCCCACTTGAGCTGCTCCACCTCCGCGTTCACGTCCGTGACCACCTTGCGCAGTTTTGCGATCTGCCCGTCGGTCAGATTCAACTCGTCCGCGTGCCTTCTCACCATCTCTATGGGGTAGACGTGCTTCTTGAGTGCGAACCTCATGCCGCCGGGGCCCATCCCCGGACCCTGACCCTGACCCGGACCCTGACCCTGACCCTGACCCATACCCGGACCCTGACCCATACCCGGACCCTGACCGCGACCCGGTCTCTGTGCGAACGCCTCGGGAGCCAGCACCATCGCAAAAGCGACTATTGAGTAAATGACTATCTTTTTCATAACAGGTTCCCTTCTTCGCCCTGATCCCAGGACGGAATCTCAATTTCCAGTAAAAAATCCGTCTCTCCGACAAACAGCCCCTCTCCTACAACCCCGTCCTCGTATGCCAACTCCTCGCCCGCGACGTCTTCATCGTCCTCGTAGTCCGTGTCGCTCTCGAACAGGTAGTCGAACGGCATGGTCCCGGCATCGAGTTCGGCCAGGGTTTCGAGGGAGGCGATCATCTCCGCCGACGCGGTGTTTCTCGACGGCTGTGAGAACACCAGCACCAGCGCGACGGCCGACATCGCAACAAGACCGGGCAAGAGCGCCCATCTCCAGGCATCTCCTGTTCCGCTTGAAGACGCGCGAGCGCGAGCCCTCGTCCACATGATGTCGAACTGAGGCGCCGGCTCTGTGGCGTCGATCTCTTTCAGTATCCGCTGCAGTTGTTCGTCACCGGGTTTCATCTGATATCTCCTGACAGCAGTCCTTCGAGTTTCTTCTTTCCGCGATGGTAGTGAGTGCGCGCCGAACCGACCGACACGTTCATTACCCGGGCCGACTCCTCCACCGTGAGCCCTTCCATGAACACGAGTGACATCACCTGCGCCTGGCGATCCGGCAATTTCGCAAGGGCGTCTTTCACCCTTGCGGAGCGCTCGCCGAGATCTGCAGAGCTTTCAGGATCCGGAAAAGTTGCGGCGGGTTGTGGAGCATCGATCTGCATTCTCAAAACGCGTCCCCAGATCGATCGCCTGCGTCTTCGAGAAGCGGCCACTCTCCTGGCCACGCCGAAAAGAAACCGCTTGGGATCGTCGGCCGCCTCAAGATCGGCCCGACCCTCGACTACCTCCATGTATGTCTGCTGTACGATTTCCATGGCCTCCTCGCGGTCCCAGTTCGCCAGGGCTCGAGCCCAGCGGAACAGGCTGTCGTGATGTTCGGCAGCCAGCGCAGCCGCTGTTCTCGTATCGCCCATCTCACAAACCTGTGGAATGGAGGCCGGATTGATATGACAGTTCAATCATCTTTTTCCGCAATGAGGTTCTTTTCGCACAATTACAACGGCTTACCACTCACGGCGCGTTCGACGACGTTGAGGATCAGCTCGCGGCTCCCGGACAGTGTGTGGTCGTCGTGCACCAGCAGAAGAGTCGCGGAGGGCGATCGTTTCACCAGGGCGATGACGTCCTCTTTGTCGATGACTATGTCTTGCAAACCATGGATCACCGTGGTCCGGATCGATGGGGGAATCGAGAGTGCGCCGAATTTCTTGCTCTGCTCAAACAGGCCCGGTCTCTTTTGTTCAACTTCCGGACTGATTGACGCGTAACGATGCATCCCCACCGCCGGCGCGAGCAACACCATATGCCGAATCCTGTCGGCGTGACGAACTGCAAATCCCAGGGCAGCCAGTCCTCCCAGGCTGGAGCCCACAATCACGGCGTCGGATCCTTGCGGAATTTCTTCTTCCAGAGCGCCGACCTGCTCGTCCAGATTGAACTCTCCCAGCCAGGGAGTGACCGCGCCCAACTCGTCGCGGAGGTAGACGGCCTTGGTTCCGTCGGGGCTACCCTCGAGGCCGTGCGCGAATACGACTCTTGTCATGCTAGAAACGCTGTTTCAGCTCGAGCACCACTATATCCTGACCATACCCAATATCGGTCGCCTCCATACGCAGGTAATCTCCTGTTGTCGCGTCGAGGATAATGGGAACCGGCGCGCCGTCCATATTGGAATACCGTTTGCGGTGCATGTACCTCAACCCCAGAACGGCCCTTTTCCACAGGCTCACCTGGGCCTCCACCATTACCTCCCACTCGAAGTCATGCCGGGTGAGGGTGTAGTAGTCCTTTTCAAACTGCAGGTTCTCTTCCTCGCTGAACTGGGGGTTTGGCAGATATGCCGGGCGAAAAGAGTTGTTGCCGTTCTTTTTGGAGTTCATGTACCAGTTGTACTTGAGCTTTCCCCCCACAAGCCCGGACAGTCGTGGAACGGGTGTGATCCACCTGAGATCGAGCCATGCCTCCGGGAGCAGTCGATCGTACTTGATCACCTCGGGATCCAGATAAGCCCGGTCGTAACGTCCGCCCACCAGCGCCTTCAACTGAAGAGTGTGGTCAAAGAACCACCGGTTGTTCATGATCCGCAGGCGGGTTCTCACGGTGCTCCGGTCGTCCTCCATGTAGTTGGGTCGCACCTCGAGCTTGAAGCGAACGGACCAGACGGACGACGGATCCCTTGCCATGGACCACCATAACCTTCCACCTGCGGCCCATCCCATCATGCTGAAGGTGTCTTCGCCGCGTGTCCACTCGCTATCCTGTTCCACCGGCATGTGGTCAATGTAGGCGATCTCGGTATCGAAGCCGACCCTCAGCTCGTGCTCCAATCCGCCGGCCCGGCCCCTGCCGATGTACGCCAGCTGGAGCATGAAGAGCGTGGTGTTGAAATCCTGCAGCTCGAACTTACGTTCTGCGGAAGTGCCACCCAGCTCCGCCCAGTACTGATCCCGGTACGCGGTGAAATTGCCCTGAAAACCATGGTGGTATTCCCCGGCGCCGAAGATGACGTCGCCCCTGAAGATACTCTCCAGCGCACTGCTGTCGCCCATGCTCGCATCGTCCAGGAACGACGACGTGGGATGGGAGTTGTAACCAAAGGATCCGATAACCTGCCCCGCAAAACCCTCCACCCTCGGAAAAGAACTCCACGAACCGACCCGGGCCACAGCCGCCTTCGCCAGATCCTCGTTGGGCCCCTCTGTCACGCGATCCATCAACGCCTGGGCCTTCTCGTACTTGCCCAGCTCCCGCGCTATCAGTCCCCGGTAGAAGCTGCTGCGCTGATCAAGCAGTGGCGGAAGGCTCCGACTCGCCATGGCAAACTGCCTGGACGCCTCCTCGAGCTCGCCGTTCTTGTACCTGGAATAACCCAGGTAGTAGCGTATCAGCGAGGCATCCTCCACGGTCTTCGCGTTGGGAACGGCCGCCTCCAGGTGCTCGATGGCCCAGATCCAGTCCTTTCTCTCCATGAGGCTCAGGGCGAGGGCGTAACGACTGCGGATGTCTTTCGGATCGAACATGATGGCCGAACTGAGCGCCCGCTTCACGTCCCTGGTGTTTTCCCTCGCCGCGGCCATCTCACCCCACGCGATACACGCGTCGACCACGCCGTCTTCCGCCATACAGGCCTTTCGATAAAGCTTGTAGGCTCCGTCCTCGTCACCCTCTCCTTCGGCCACGAGCCCCAAGTTGTAGTCGATCAGGGCATCTCCCTCCCCGGCCGACGCACTCCGGGCCGCCAGAAGGCAGAGACAAACGATCCACAAGGCTGTGTTTGGCGTAGTTCTCATTCATCTGTAAGGTACCTGATTCACTGAAAAGAGGTACCTGATTTTTGGTCCCTATCTCAAAGGTCGGGCAAGGTTTGCTCGATGAAACGATCCCAGCTCATTACTGTTGTCCCGTCGCTCAACAGGCGCTCGCGTTGTCCGACGCCCAACACGAAGGTCGGCACGCCGGAGTTCTCCTCCCTGAAGCTTCTCAACCCGTCAAACGGTTCCTTGCCCAACAGCCGGGATGATTTGATCTCGGCGGCCGCCAGGATACGCTGCCCGCGACAGATTAGAAGGTCGACCTCGGCGCCATGATTGGTGCGCCAGTAGAACAGCTGGAAATCGAGACGCTGGTAGTGAATCTCGGCCATGATCTGCGATATTACGAACTGCTCGTATCGTCGGCCGCGAACTGCGGGATTGAGTTGTTCGCCCAACGTGTGACAGAGCGCGTTTGTCACCCCGGTGTCGAAGAAGTAGAACCTCGGATGGGTGACCAGTCGTTTGCGCGCGCTCTTCCTCCATGCAGGGAGCCTGAAGGCGAGGAAAGTATCCTCGAGAATTTCGTAGTATTGCTGCGCCGTCTTGACGGAAACACCACACTCCCGAGCGACGTTGCTAAAGTTGACTGTCTCGCCGTCGCACGCTGCGGCGATATCCAGAAATCGCGAAAAGGGCCCGATGTTCCTGGCCAGACCTTCCTGCGCAATCTCCTCTTGCAGGTAGGTTTCTGTGTACGATCTCAGAAACTCTCGAGGGTCTTCTTCGTCGGATTCCCAGAGGGTGGGCAGACAACCGATGAGCAGTGCCCGTTCCAGATCGAATTCATCACCCAGTTCCGCGCGAGTGAGGGGAAACAGGCGATAGGTGTAGGCGCGGCCGGCGAGCAGGTTGGTACCTCCCCGGCGTAGTTTGCGTGCGCTCGAACCGGTCAGAATAAACCGGATCTTACGCGATTCAATCAGTTCGTGAACCTCGTCGAGCAAGCTCGGTATCTTCTGGATTTCGTCGATGATACAAACGAAACGTCGGTGCTTCTTCTCGTGGGCAAGTATTTCCTCTCGGATTCTTCCCGGATGTTTGGCGTAATTCAGGAATGCACGTTGGGGCAGGAGATCGATATAGAGATCGCTCTCGGTGAGCAACGAGCGGACGTAGGTGCTCTTGCCGGTTTGTCGTGGTCCCCACAGGAACCAACTCTTCTTTTTGGAAGGATTGATCAATCGCTTATACATGACTCCAAAAATGTACGGCATTCTTGGATCGATGTCAATTTGTTGAAAAGAAATTATCGCGTTTATGATATTGTAAGCGTCAACTGCAAGGCAAAGATGATTGCCGTTTGAAGAAAATTGTGAAGATGGTTCGACAAACAACGGGCGCGCTCTTCCTCGTCGGGGTGCTTTTTGCCTGCGGCGCATGTCAGCGCACGTCCGCGAAGAGTCACATCATCCCGGACGGCTTCGAGATCTGCGAGACGATGCTCTCGGGAAACGAAGGCCCAAACGGTTTTGAATATCTGAAGCGTGTGGACGTGGGCAACACCGGCGAGCAGGAAGACGAATGGGAAGACGATGAGCCCATCGATACAGGTCCATTTGAGCTGGACCGCGAGTACACAGCCGGAGACGGCTTCGGATACGTCGACGCGCAAGGGGCGGTGGCGGTCGATCCCGCCTGGACTATCTCGGCGTGGCCGTACGGGGGGGGTGGGAACGCCCCGATTTGTCTTTCCGGGCGTGAGGCTTTCGGTGGATATCGATTCGACGTTCAGAACGGTGTTTATTCAGTAGCGTTTCACTTCATTGAAAAGACCGAGCACTGGAGTGATTTTCGAAAAGCCGATCTGGTCCTGGAGGGGGAGACGGTTTTTTCCGATTATGACATCTTCGAGGAGGTGGGAAACCGCTTCATGGTGACCGCGAAGGCAGTCGCAAAGATCGAAGACGGCCATCTGGACATCGAGCTCAAGCCTCTGGGTACAAAGGAACCGCCCCTTCTCTCCGGACTCGAGGTCGCGACTATCGATCCTGACGACAGCGCCCCGGCGGAGGTGACGGAACTCATCGCCAAAGGAGGATACGAGCAAGCGATACTGAGCTGGCGCAACTCCACTGACAATGATCTTCGCGGCGTGAACGTGTGGAGGCGCGAACAGGAAAAGGGGTCGTGGACGCGTGTAAATCCAAGGGTTGTCGCGGTTGCACACTTTGTAGATCACGGCGCGCAGGCGGGGAAGAGCTACTTCTACAAGGTGACATCCGAGGATATATTCTGCAACGAATCCAGGGGTGCGGAGATCGGCCCGGTGACAATACTGGATCACTCCCAGTCTTCTCTTCGGGTTTTCCAGCTGGACATGTCGCCCGAGGCGATAGTCGCCATGACGAAAGACGTGAGTTCGGACACGTACGTTCCCGCGACACTGACGATAGACGGTCAGGCGTACTCGGTGGAAGCGCGAAACAGAGGAGCATCCACGAGGTACCTGTCAAAGCCGAACTTCAAGATACGGCTCAAGAACGATACGCTGTATCAGGGGCGAAACGGCTTCAAGCTCAACTCCGAGGTGGTCGATGAAAAGATGATCAGCGAGAAGCTTGCTTACGACATGTTCAACGAGACGGATGCGATAGCGCCCGACGCCAGCTACATTCATCTCTCGTGGGCGGGGAGATACATGGGCGTCTATACCGAGATTCAGGAGGTGGACAAGCTGTTCTTCGTGGACAACGGGATCTCCGATGAGGGGAACCTCTATCGTATGGGGACCGGACAGCTGAATGTCCTTTCCGACGAAGCGCAGTACGAGGAGGTCTACGAGAAGAAGACCAACGAGAGCGACCCCGCCGGATACTCGGATATCATAAAGCTCACGGAAGATCTCGGCGGAACTGCCGAACACCTGTTCGCCGGTTGGTTCGATCAGCAGTTCGCCTCGGACGAATACATTGATTTTCTCGCGGTCAACGCCCTCGTTGCGAACTTCGACCTGATCGATGGAAATCAGTACGTGTATCACGACACCGCGCTCGACGAGTGGCACCACATTCCCTGGGACTACAACAACGGCACCTTCGCTTTTGTCGACTTCCAGCTCGGCACGGCGTCTTTCTACGAAGCGGGGATGGGGAACCCGTGGTGGTACAATTCAATCACACGCGTGATAACCAACCGGGATCTGCGGACGCGATTGCTCGCGCGGATGGATGAGCTCATCGCGGGCGCGTTGAGCTGTGAAAAGATCGTTGAGCTGTGCAAGGCCGCAGTGGAGAGCGCCGCCGTCGACGTTGCGCTGGATCCCTGGATGGTCGCGTGGAAGAGGGATCAATCGTTCGTGAACGACGTGGTTCCCACCGTGGAGGATTTCGCTTCTCAAAGGACGGCGTTCCTGAGCGGGGAGATCGCCGCGATGCAATCGATCCACGGGCCGCTGGTGATCAACGAGTTTCAATTGCACAACACAGGACAGATAACGGATGAATTCGGCGAGGCGGATCCCTGGATCGAGCTTTACAATCGCGGAAGCGAGACGGTGGGGTTGGCGGAGATCTGCTTGACCGCCGATCTGCGCGACTTCGAAGGAGTGCATTGTTTCGGAGACGGAATGGAGATCGGGCCGGGGCAGGTTCTCGTTCTTTTTGCAGACGCGCAACCGGATCAAGGTGATCTGCATCTGGGTTTCACGCTGAGTTCTGATGGAGGGGAGATCGGTCTCTTCTCCCAGGAAGAGGGAGAAGGTGAAGAGGAGGGCGAGAGCAGCACCGTGCACGACCTGGTGTTCTACGCCGTTCAAAACCCCGGCGAATCATATGGCAGAACGAGCAATGGCACGGAACTATGGGGATCGATGACGATGCCTACACCTGGATCATGAAGACCGACGAATACGCCAACAAGGAGACATTGGACGAGAAAGCGCGCCAGTGGCTAGACGCGGTGAGGAGCTCTGTTGCGCCCAGGCCGCACCTGCAGGTGGATCCAAAAAGATGCGCCCTGCTGGTTGTGGACATGCTTCGCTACTTCGCGTCGCCGCAAGGGAGGTGCTTCCTGCCCGCTTCTGTGGGTGTCGCCCCGCAGATCCGATCCCTGCTCGACGCGTGGCGTCGTAACGACGGAACGGTCGTCTTTACCCGCCATTGTCACGAGGGCGAGCACGACCTGGGCATGCTCGGACGGTTCTTTTCGGATCACATCGCCTCGGGGGAACCTGACTCGCAGATAATTGAGATGCTGAAGCCGCTTGATGACGAACAGGTCATCACCAAAACTACATACGACGCCTTCATCGGCACCAACCTCGAGGAATATCTCAAAAATGAGAGGGTTGATCAGGTGCTGGTGACCGGCGTGTTGACACACATGTGCTGCGAGACCACCGCCCGCTCTGCATTTTGCCGCGGATTCGAGGTCTACGTACCGGTGGACGCGACCGCCTCGAGCTGCGAGGAGCGACATCTGGCCTCGCTCATGGCAATGGCTGACGCGGTGGCGGTTGTGATGAACACCGACGAGGTTCTGGAACTTTGGAAGAAGAACAAATAGTCATCGTGGGCGCCGGCCCCGCCGGATGCGCCGCCGCCGCTCAGTGTGCACGGCTGGGAGTCAGGCCTCTGTTGCTCGACTCGTCGGGAGAAGCCGGCGGATTGGTGGCCAACGCCTTTCTGGTGGAGAAC
This sequence comes from Deltaproteobacteria bacterium, assembly GCA_030591725.1. Classification (GTDB taxonomy): domain Bacteria; phylum Myxococcota_A; class Polyangia; order JAAYKL01; family JAAYKL01; genus JAUVAN01. The sequence continues at coordinate 14,047 of JAUVAN010000011.1, read as the reverse complement.
TACCCCGGGCTGGAGAAACCCCTGACCGGAGAGGTGCTCGTCGGCCGATTGGCCGAGCATCTTGCCCGGTTCGACGTTACGATCACCGCAAAGACCGTTTCGCGGGTGGAGCCAGATCCCGACGGGTGGATTGTTCATGCGGACGGACAAGACATTCGCGCACGGTGCGTGATCCTGGCCACCGGAACCGTGCACAGATCCCTGTCGATCCCCGACGAGCGGGATCTCATCTCACGCGTACTCTTTTATGAGGTGCGTGATCTCCTGGCGACGATACCATCGCCCAAAAAAGTTATCGTTGTGGGAGGTGGGGAGGCTTCCTTTGACTATTCGCTCTCCCTGGTAAACGCAGGCGCCTCGGTCTCGATCCTGGTGCGATCTGATAGGGTGAGAGTCCGCGGAAGGCTAGGGGAAATGGTCGCGGGCCACCCGGAGATCTCCGTGAAGCTCAATACGAGGCTCGTCGCTCTCAAAGAGGTCGATGGAGGCGTGGCCGCGACCGTGATCTCCGAGGATTGTGAAACCCTTCGCCTGGCCGACGCGCTCCTTGCCGCAGTCGGCAGGAAGAGCTCCGCCTCTCTCATCGTGTCTTCCCCGGATCCGTTGAGCTTGACACACGCGCCGGGGTTGTTTATCTGCGGCGACGCAAGGTCCGACGGACTTGGACAGGTGGGAATCGCGGTAGGCGACGGACTCGCGGCGGCGGCCCTGGCCGTCCAGCGGGCAACCCGGGAGAATGTCAAGTGACGCTCGAGATGGTTTACACTACGGGGAACGACGATCTGGCCAGGGTATTCGTGGCGCGAACAGCGGACGGCTCCCTGATAGAGTTCGTCGAGTCTATCCAGCCTCCTTATCGAAGGGAGGAAAAGTGGGTGCTTATCGTCTCCACGCTGAAGGGCTGCCCCGTGGGCTGCCCCATTTGCGACGCGGGCGGCAATTATCGCGGAACTCTCACCTCGGAAGAGATCCTGGCCCAGGTGGAGTACCTGGTCCACCGGCGCTACCAGGACGGCAGATGCCCGGTGCCCAAGCTCAAGATCCAGTTCGCGCGCATGGGGGATCCCGCTCTCAACGACCACATGCTCACCGTTCTTCGGAAGCTTCCCGGGCGATTAGATCTGCCCGGCCTTCTGCCCTGCTTCTCCACAGTGGCGCCGTTTGGCCGGAACGACTTCATGGAGGAGCTCGCGAAGATCAAGCACGAATTGTACGGCGGTGGGAGATTTCAGATGCAGTTTTCGATTCACTCCACCGACGAAGCCGCCAGAAGAACGTTGGTTCCAATCAAGACCTGGGACCTGAAAAAAATGGCTTCTTTTGGAGACCGCTTTTTCGAAGAAGGGGATCGCAAGATTACCCTCAACTTCGCGCCGGCGGTCGGGTTTGAACTCGAGCCGCAGGTGATCGCGCCGCTTTTTTCGCCGAAGCGTTTCGCCATCAAGCTGACCCCCATCAACCCCACCTTCGCCTCGCAAAGAAACGGCCTGACCGGCCTCATAGATCCGGCCGATGAGGATCTCAATCGATCGAGTGCGGAGCGCTTCGAACGACTCGGCTATGATACGATCATGAGCATCGGCGAGCTCGACGAGAACGAAATAGGTTCCAACTGCGGCATGTACGTGACGCGTATGGAACAGCGCCCCGCCGCCGCCAACGAATAGTCTTTCCTGATCGGTGGTCCCGATGACCATGGCGACCGGATTTAGATGTCCAGATTTTTCACGAACAGAGCGTTGTTCTCTATAAACTCCCGACGTGGCTCTACCTGATCCCCCATGAGTATCGAGAAGATCTCGTCCGCCTCGGTGTAGTCCTCCAGGGTGACCTGAAGCAGTGTGCGTGTGTCCGGGTTCATGGTGGTCTCCCAGAGCTGCTCCGGGTTCATCTCGCCCAGGCCCTTGTAGCGCTGGACGCTGAGCCCTTTCTTGACGGTCTTCTCTGCCAGGGTCCACAGCTCTTCCACGGATTCGAGCAAAACCTTTTCCTCACCCACCATCACCTCGTACGGGCCGCTGCCGAACACCTGCTCTCTTTGCGTGATCTTGATGAGATCCCGATACTCGGGCGTGGAGAAGAAATCGAAATCGAAATCGAGAGTCCTGGTGTTGTCGCTCGCGCCGGCCGGCACACGAATCTTGTAGCCGCCGTGCTGATCGTCCGGAACGATCTGCATTCCCCCATCATCGATGGCGAGTTTCGCGCTCACATCCTTTATCAGGGCCTGCAAGGTATCACGATCCTCGAACATCGCATGCGTGGCGCCTGCGGTACAGAACCTGACGGCGAGCCGGGCGTCGCTGTATCGATCGATTCGATCGAGCAGCTTTCTCTTGGCCATGGACAGGCGGATGAGTTCCTCCGTTCGTTCTTTTTTCACCGGCGCCTTCATGTCGTCGAGCAGCTGTAGCGTGTCGGTGCTCGCGGAGATCAGGAATTCCTCAAACGCGTTCTCATCCTTGATGTAGACATCCCGCTTGCCTTTCTTGAGCCGGTAGAGGGGCGGCTGAGCAATGTAGAGATGGCCGCTTTCTATCAACTTGCGCATGTGCCGGAAGAAGAAGGTGAGCAACAGAGTGCGGATGTGTGCTCCGTCCACGTCGGCGTCCGTCATGATGACGATCTTGTGATACCTGAGCTTCTCGTAATTGAAGGATTCCGCGCCGAGCCCCACGCCGATGGCTGTAATGAGATTGGCTATGGCCTCTGACGCAATCATCTTGTCGAGCCGCGCCTTCTCCACGTTCAGGATCTTTCCACGCAACGGCAGTATGGCCTGGTTCTTTCGGTCCCGCCCCTGCTTCGCCGAGCCACCCGCCGAGTCTCCCTCCACGATGTACAGTTCGCACTCGGCCGGATCCTTGGACTGGCAATCGGCGAGCTTGCCCGGAAGGGACGCGCCGTCAAGAACCCCCTTGCGATTGACCATCTCCCTGGCCTTGCGGGCGGCCTCGCGAGCTCGTGAGGCGGTAATGGCCTTCTCCAGGATCTGGCGCGCGACCTTGGGATTCTCCTCGAAGAACTGCCCGAGCTTATCGTTGACGATCCCCTCGACGATGCCCTTTATTTCGTTGTTTATCAGCTTTTCCTTGGGCTGGTTATTGAACGATGGATCAGGATGCTTGATCGCAATCACCGCCGTGAGACCCTCGCGCACGTCCTCGCCGGAGAGCCCGCTCTGGTTCTCCTTTATCAGCTTGTTCGAAGTCGCCCAGCTGTTAAGGGTACGCGTCAACGAAGAGCGCAGACCTGTGAGGTGAGTCCCGCCGTCCCGATTGAAGATCGCGTTGGTGTAGCAAAAGATGTTCTCCGCAAAGGAATCATTCCACTGAAGCGCCACCTCCACGAGCACTTCGTCGCGCTCGTCGAAAATGGATATTACTTCATCGTGAATGGAGACCTTGTTTCGGCTCAAGTGCTCCACGAAAGACTTGATGCCTCCTTCGTAATGAAAATCGTGGCGCTTGCCCTCGTCGCGTTCGTCCACGAGAATTATGCGCACCCCCGCGTTGAGAAACGACAGATCCCGAAGGTGTGTGGACAGCGTTTCAAAGGAGAACTCGCGAAACGGGAAGATCTCGGGATCGGGCTTGAACGTTATCTTTGTGCCCCGCTTCTTGGTCAGGCCCACCTGCTTGAGGGTCGTGATGGGGATACCCCGCTCGTACTCCTGATACCAGCTCATCCCCTCCCTCCAGATCTCCATGTTGAGAAACTCGGAGAGACCGTTGACAACGGAGACCCCAACTCCGTGCAGGCCGCCCGAGTACTTGTACATCTCATCGCCGAACTTGGCTCCCGAGTGCAGTGTCGTCATCACCACTTCAGCAGCGGGGCGCCCCTCTTGTTCGTGCATGCTGGTGGGAATGCCCCGACCGTTGTCCTCTATGGAGGCGCTCCCGTCGAAATGGATAATCACCGATATCAGGTCGCAATGTCCGGCGAGGTGCTCGTCGATGGAGTTGTCCACCACCTCGTAAACCATATGGTGGAGTCCTTCGGCAGACTCCACGTCCCCGATGTACATACCGGGCCGCTTTCGCACGGCTTCGAGGCCATGAAGCACCGTTATCTTATCGGAGCTGTATTCTTCCTCCTCGGACTGTTTCGCGTCGCTATTTCTGTCATCATTCTCGGTCATTGGTTTCTCCGGTAATGCGGGTCGCTCGAGGGCCCGCAAGGACTGACAAAAGTACTATACCTTTGAGGCGCTCTTTATCAATGACATTACATCAAATAACCCTATCCGCTCCCACAGGGATGGAGTCGGCAACCATGACCGCATGTACAGCTGAATCTCGACAAAATCCCTCGAACTCGTTTTCATTGTTTGTGTGTAAACCAGGCAATCCTCCCGATCATGGATAACCGTTCAGATGTGGCGTCAAACCTCATTGGCAGGTCTTTGCGTCTCTATTTGGGAAAAAAAGTGAATCATGACCTATGCTTGCAATTTCTGCTCTGATTTTTAATATAGATGTATCCTGTTGTAAACAATGGGGATTTTTGAATATTGACCGGTAACTATGCGTCAATTAGCGGTAACATCATCTAATAGTCACCTAAGTTATACCTAAGTTTTTCTTTTTTATGTTGACATCGGTCGGGAGTAGCAACATAATCCGAGTCAAAGTCAGCCACCAAGGAGAATCCAAATGGCTATCGCTAAAAAGAAACCTGTCGCCAAGAAGAAACCGGCCGCCAAGAAAAAAGTCGTGAAAAAGAAGGTCGCCGCCAAGAAAAAACCGGCCGCCAAGAAGAAGGTCGCCAAGAAGAAACCGGCCGCCAAGAAAAAAGTCGTGAAAAAGAAGGTCGCCGCCAAGAAAAAACCGGCCGCCAAGAAAAAAGTCGTGAAAAAGAAGGTCGCCAAGAAAAAACCGGCCGCCAAGAAAAAAGTCGTGAAAAAGAAGGTCGTCAAGAAGAAGGTCGTCAAAAAGAAGGTCGCCGCCAAGAAAAAACCGGCCGCCAAGAAAAAAGTCGCCAAGAAGAAGGTCGTCAAGAAGAAGGTCGCCGCCAAGAAAAAACCGGCCGCCAAGAAAAAAGTCGTGAAAAAGAAGGTCGCCGCCAAGAAAAAACCGGCCGCCAAGAAAAAAGTCGTAAAAAAAAAATTAAGGTAGTCAAGAAGGCGCCGGCCAAGAAAAAACCGGCCGCCAAGAAAAAAGCTGCCCCAAAGAAAAAAGGAGCATCGCTGAAGCGAAAAACGCTTCCGTTGCCTCCGCCGCCCCTACCGGTTCAGCCCTCGAAGCTGGTAAAATAACCTGCTGCTTGAGCAACTGTTTCTCATACGCATAGTTTTCTTTTTGGAGCCTGACGTTCACACGTAACGAATCTGCCCGACATCGACATCTGTCTCTGGTAACCCATCAATACGAGAAGCTGGATCCTCCGATGAATTCACGCATCAGTGAGGTCTGCGGCACATCTCCGGGCATGACTGGTATGAACATCGAGAGAAACTCTCTCAACCTATAGGCTTCCGCAAACGAAGGACTCGTACGCGGAACTTCCAGGAGATAGCGCTCCGCGAAAATCTTGAGCACCGAGAACTCGTAGATCAGCGAGGTATCGAAGATGACGTCCGCCGACTCCTGGAACGGGAAGATATGCCGTCTCTCCCCCCTGCGCACGGACTGCCAGATCTTGATGGTCTGCGCGGCGGAGTATCCCCGATAGTGGCGATCCCGCACGAGCCTTCGGATGAGCCGCGTGTCGGAGGTATGCAATCTGTTGTGCTCATCTATGGCCAGCGGGTTGAGCGCGTTGATGTAGATTCGAAACTTCTCCGATGCCGGAATGGCTGGTGCGAGGGCGTCGTTCAGCCCGTGGATGCCCTCTATGATCAACACCTGATCGTCGTGGAGTTTGATCGGGATCCACTTGTCCCTGTTCGCCCGTTTCCCGCTTTGAAAGTTGTAGGCCGGCGTGAGCACCTCCTGGCCGTCGAGTATGCTGCGAAGGTCCCTGTTGAACCTCTCGAGATCGATGGCCTCGAGCGCCTCGAAATCGAACTCCCCCGAATCGTCCCTGGGCGTCTGATTGCGGTCGACGTAGTAATTGTCGAGGGACAGCGCCGTTGGGCGAATCCCCGCTACCTTGAGCTGTATGGAGATCCGCTTTGCGAAGGTGGTCTTCCCCGCCGATGAGGGCCCGGACACGAACACCAGCTTGCGGTCCCGATTCGAGACAATAAGATCGGCGATGTCGGAGATGCGTTTCTCGTGCAGTCCCTCCACCACCTTTATGATTTCGCGGATGCTCCCGTCTACGCAAGCGTTGTTCAGATCGGCCACGTGGGCCACACCCAGCCGGCGGCTCCAATCCCTGGCCTCCTTGTGGGTTTGGTAGAGCTTGGGCTGGGGACCTTCGTTCCTGACGATATCCTGGCGTAACAGGTTTGGAAACTGGAGAACGAAATCGCCACCCAGCTTGAACAGCTCGAACTTGCCGAAATACCCGGCATGGGGAGCTACCGGACCGAGACAGAAATCCACTGTGTTTCCGAGGCTCATGATTCCCACATGAGAAGACGGCCACCTGTCCAGGACCATCCTCTTCACCGACTCTCCCTTCCGTGCGAACAGACGGCGCGCCTCCTCGACCGGTGTTCTGTAGAAGACGAACGGATCTTTTTTTGCGACAAGGGTCTTCATCTCTCTCTTTATTTCTCCGAGAAGCTCGTCGTCGACCTCGACTCCGTTCACTTCGAAGTAGTAGCCCTCGGAGATGGCCTGCCCCACCCATATGTGCGCCCTGGGATACAGACGATGAAACGCCTCGTACAACATCATCGTCACATGGCGTCGGTAGATACGAGCGCCGTGGTGGGATCTGACCGGCACCGGCTCAACCGTCCCGGATCGAAGGATCCGGGCGTGAAGAGACACAACGCGGTTGTTGATCACGGCCGCGACGATCTGATTGTCTTCCTCATGAGGATGGATCTTCATGAGTTGTTCGACCGTCGTTCCCCTGGCCACTTCCAGCATCTTGCCCCGGTACTCGATTCTTGCGGGGTCTTCGATCATGCTGGCGCGGCTTTCATCTGTATTTCGCGACAAAATATTACCGGTCTTGCTTCATGGGCGGTGGAGGCGGAGCGTATGAACCGTCGCACTCCACACCGGGAAAGGGGTTGGGTCCGGAACAGAAATCATTCACAGAGGGATCCTCGGGGAAGACCACACCCATTCGCTCCAGTCCTTCGCGATCATCGTAGTACAGGGCCATCAAGCCCAGGGGCCTGTCCGGATCCCGACGTCTGAAGGGAACGATCTCCGCCTGCGAGCTCTTCTCATCACCGTACTTCGTACCCAACCTCGGGGTCGCCTGATCGTCCATCGGCTCCATGGCCACGCTCTTTCCCTGTGACGAGGGCGCCGGACGAGACGAGGGCATCTCCGACTCCTCGTAGTCGCGAGGATCGTCTCCGGACGCTATTGGAACAGGCCTGTCGTGGTCACCCCTCTCATCCTCGTCGAACACCGCGAGGCCGATGACGCCGACACTCAATTCATCGCCCATCCGCGCGCCGTACGATTCCTCCACCGACGAGAACTCGAACGCCGCTACCTCCCGCAGGCTCTTCCTGAACCCTTCCACCCGAATCTCCTCCCCGGGCGATAACACGTATCCCCTGTCCTCGACGTAATTTGCGCTTCTCCCGGAGATGACATCACGACCGTCCACCGAGATCACCACCTCTATTCGCGCTTCTGTGCGATTGGCGACCCAGATCTGATACTCGCGACCCATCCTCCCGAGGAGGTAGTTGCGTCCTTCCACCTTGTAGATGGACAACTCTTCGCCATCGGACGTGGCCCACATCTCCACCGCATCTCCGCGCACGGAGTTCGAGTTACTTATCGCCGAGCTTGAAGACGAGCTTCCGCAGCCTGCGACAAACACAAGAACAAACAACGACACAAGTATGTGTCTGATGGAAATCTTCATCCCGATCCTCCTTCTGAAAATTGCACGACTCCAATAGTATCAAAGTATAATCCACATTGCCGATCTTGGAAAACTGCCAAGTTATTTTCGCTACTTTCGCCGGATCGGAGCCGTTTCGGTGCGAAAAACAGATCGCACCAACTTATCTACACGATATTACTGGATTTAACTGGATTTAACTGGCCTACAGGCACTGTATTAGCCTGATTGTGCTGCGTAACCGGGTGATCATCTTCGCGCCACCCTCATTTGAAAAAGTTCACACATTCACTTGTAAGCACCGGAAAACAAACGCTAATCATCGGCTTTGCGCGATCTGGCAAGGCACTTGCAAGTATGTGGAGCGGGGCAAGGAGGTAGTCATGAACTGGTTGAACAACATCGTCTCTGATTTTCAAAAACGAATCTTCATGGGTGAGGAATCGGCAATGAAGGACGACGGAATACTCGACCATCTGAGAAAACGCAGGGCTGCACAGCGGACCCGTCAGTTCCTGGCACGCCTCAACGATCTTGATCGGCGCCTCGCTGATCTTCGCTAGCTTTTTTCATTACCATTTATAAGTGATTATAATTTCGTTCTTCTTGTCATCGAATTCGACGGTGCCTCCGTCGCGACATCCCCAACAGGGCGCCCAGAAGAGCTGATCCCTGTGACCCTCTCTGTATGCCAGGGCGAGAGGTGTCGGCTGATTCCACAAAATCACACTCGACGCGTATACGTATTTTTCGTTGTCCTCGATCTCGTGAAGTGCAACCACGAAAGCGTGGCGGTTGGAGCGCCCGACGGCAACCCACAGCTCCATCCCCTGTCGCGGGATCCAGCGCAAGGGTTTCCATTTAAAATGTATTCCCTTCCGCGCCAGCTCCTTGCGGTCGCTGGATCGCCGGGCCAGAATAGCTCTCACATCAGCGTCGCTGAACATGTGAGGGTTGTCGTGGATCATCGATAGCTCGGGGATACTACCTATAATTCGTGCAAACTTGTCGGGCTTCATGTTGTTGTAGATGCTGACGGCGGGGCGGGTTCGTTCTATGAAACAGGCGGCTTCGTTTCTCTTCCCGCTGCAGCATCTGAAGCCCAGGTTGGGCGCGGAAGTTTCGGGCATGCGATGCCAGCGCTTGGCGCAGCGCCTTCCGTTTCGCTCCGACAGAAGCTTTCCAGCAGAAAGCTCTCCCTTTGAATATCCGCGCACCGCAACCCGCTCTACCTGATCCGCGTCCGTTCCCCACTGGCTAGCGGTCCACTCCAGGATTCGACCCATGGCAAAAACACCGAATGGAGAGGTCGGCAAGATTGGATCGGACGCGGCATAGTCCGAATCGCGGTAGTGGTTTCCACCGGGATACCGACGGCCATCCTCTCCTCGACAGGCCCACTCCCACTCCACTTCCGTACACAGCCTCTTTCCCTGCTCGACGCATTTGGTTTCCGCATCTGCCCGGTTCAAACCCGTGAGGAATGGAAGGGCTGGATCGTTGGGAAAGGGAAGAGTATCGATTTCGAAAGGTGTTATGGGGGTGGGGATGTTGTCGTTTTCCGCATATTGATCTCTCAACGAGTCATTCGGCGCGCTGCCCCGGGACAGGGTTCCACCGGGGATCTGGATAGAAGTGCCTGCGCCTGGCAACGGGAACGACGGGCGTTCAAGAACAGGCTCGCTCTTCTTGTTGGACGGTGGCCGGGCCGTGTCCAGCATTTTTACCACCGCTTCGGGATCATCCCGGGACTTCGGAGAGCTGGAGAGCGGAGCGACAATTGCTGCTGCGTCGGGCTCCTTCAATTTGGCCCCACCATCTACCGCCACAGAAATCTCTTCCGATTCGCCACAACCGAGGAAAATCCCAGCCACGAGAGCCAGAACCATTAACCGAACAACCATCAGAACCCTATAACATAACGCTCATTATTTTTTATCCATTTTACACTGTTCGAGGTTATCATGTTGATGAGATGTTCACTCGATACGACCATCGGGGCCTTTGCCCTGTCCTGTGCTTTCTCGCGGTGATCATGGCGGTCGCCTGCTCTCCGAACACCTACGACTACTGGGCCTCGCTGAAAATGGACGCGGGCGCCGATGGTAACTCCGATTCCGATTCCGACACGGACAGCGACTCCGATACAGATTCGGATTCCGACTCCGACACGGATAGCGAAACCGAAGATGAGGGCGGCTGCACGGACACAAGCACCGGCACCGACACTGATACCGGCACCGGCACCGAGGTGGACGCTGGATTCGTGGACGGTGGGGACCTGTTCCTGGACGGAGGATGCCCGCCGGACATGGTCTTCGTTTCTTCCGCTACGGTGCCGGGGGTTTATCAATCGTATTGTATCGACATATACGAGGCGTCACGAGACGACGCCACCAGCACGAGCCAGGGCATTGCCACCAGCATCGCCCACTCCGTTCCGGGAAAACAACCCTGGTGGAGCAATCCGATCAACACCGCCCACGTCACTACATACCAGGCGGCGTGTGCCGCAGCGGGTAAACGGCTCTGCCAGTCCGAGGAATGGTTCGAGGCGTGCTCCGGCGAAAGCGATTTCGTGTACGTCTTCGGCGATGCTTTCGATCAGAACCTCTGCAACAGTGTCGGCGCCCTGTGCGACGAGTGGTGTGTCAGTCATAGCATCCCCATGGGCAGCTGTGACCTGGGCTATAATTGCGGTTATACCTACAACTGCCACGAGATCCTCCCGACGGGCGATTTTCTACAGTGCACCAATACCCTGGGCACCTTCGACATTTGCGGAAACGTTTGGGAAATCGCCCTGACATCGACCGCCTGGGAGATCCGCGGAGGCGCGTTCAACTGCGCGTCCCCGGACTGGCGCCTGCAGTGCGCAGTTCCCGCCACGTGGACCAACCTCTTCGCGGGCTTCCGGTGCTGCAAGGATCCGGAATAATCCTGAGATGAACGACCATCGCGATATCGAGCATGCAAACAACTGGATCGAGCTGTCCAGCGGAGCTCTCCTTCACAACGCGACCCTGTTTCGCCGACTCATCGGGAGTGACCTCGCGTTCATGGCGGTGGTAAAGGCCAACGCCTACGGACACGGTATGCTCCCGGTTGCCAGGACCGTCGCGGAATCCTGCGTCGATTGGCTGGGCGTCTTCACGGCGAGCGAGGGAATAGCCCTTCGCGAAGCGGGGATCACTGTTCCGATCCTGGTTCTCGGGGCCACCTCGGACAGGCAGATCGACGGCGCCGTCGAGGCGGACCTCAGGTTGTCAATCATGTCAACCGGGGGGGTGAGAGATCTTTTGAACCACTCATCATGCGCCTCGGCCCGGGTGCACCTCAAACTGGAGACCGGAACAAATCGCCAGGGACTGGTAAGCGCGGATCTCCCCGAGGCCATTTCACTCCTCCGTGGCGGCGGCGTGTCGATCGAGGGCGCGTACACCCACTTTGCGGATATAGAGGACACCACCGATCACACTTTCGCCGCCGGGCAGATCGACCGATTTGGGGCGCTCCTCGAACGGCTGGACGTGACCGTACCCATTCCACACACCGCCTGTACTGCGGCGACGATTCTTTTCCCGGACACGCATTTCAGGATGGTCCGGGTGGGCATCGGCCTGTTCGGGTTGTGGCCCTCCAAGGAGACCCAGGTCTCGGCAGCCGCCCTCGAACGCAACGACCTGGATCTGCGGCCCGTCATGACCTGGAAGACCCGCATCGCACAGATCAAGAACGTTCCCACGGGAGAGTACGTCGGCTACGGGCGAACCTTCCGCGCGACGCGCCCCACGCGAATAGCGGTGCTCCCGGTCGGGTACGCCGATGGTTACGATCGAAAGCTGTCGAGCGGCGCTCACACCCTGGTGCGCGGAACTCGCGCTCCCGTGGTGGGGCGGATCTGCATGAACCTCACCATGGTGGATGTCACAGATGTCGCGCAGGCCGGCGCGGGCGACGAGGTAATCCTCCTCGGAGCGGCGGGGGACGAGTCCGTCAGCGCGGAGGATCTGGCCCGGCTCGCGGACACAATCAACTACGAGATCGTCACCCGGGCGGCTCCGGGTTCGCCGAGGATCCTCGTCCCGTGAAATTCCTGGCCGTCGAACTCCTTCTATTGGGGATGCTCACTACCATCGGATGCGAAAGCGGATGCGACGCCGGTGAGACCTGGTGCGATGGAGACGTGATCATTCTGTGCGTCAGCGATGATGATGACTACTGGGAAGACGACTACGATGACAGTTGTGGTTTCTTCTGCGATCTCCTGGACTTGATCGATACGTTGAACAGGAACGACACCCATCCGGAAGAGGATTTCGACTGCACCGACATCGATAAAACATGCGTTGAAAAAAGTGACGACAACGACGACACCTACGCCGTATGCGGATACGACCAGAGAGAAACCTGGTGAACACCCGAAATTGCCGGTATCAATAATGATACAATCGGACGATCAGACAAAAGCCGGGGACGGACTTCAGAAGTTCACTAATTCGCCGGGAGACGAAGCAGTGAGACAATGACCCATCGCCTGGCGAAGTGTTGTTCAACTTCTGAAGTCCGTCCCCCATTTTTTTTTCCCATTTTTTTCCCATTTTTTTCGTGAAAGCATTCTATCAGTGATCGCGGAAAGGTGCCGGAACGAAACCTGTTACCCAAACTCCCGGTCTGATCTGTTAACAGAGTACCCGGTCTGTACCCATCATTGATCTGTTTCTGCATGTGATATATTGTTTCCGCAAGTTTCACAAAACCGTTGCAAAAAGAGAAAAGAGGGCAATCACCATGAACAAAATTGTGTTTGTTGTATTTGCATTGTTTTTGCTGGAGGCGGTCGGATGTAAATCTGAATCCAGACCCTCGGATAATACGGGTCCGGACACCGATGCGGACACAGATACAGACTCGGATGCAGACTCGGATGCAGACTCGGACGCGGACTCAGATACGGATGTGGATACAGAAACTGAAACCGTACCTGACGGCTGTGTCGATGAGAGCTTCATCATCAATAACGTGTCCCACCTAGCAGAGCTAATTGCATACGACTGCATCAACGGAAGTGTAACCCTGTGCTATTCGCTGGGTATCACCTCCTTCAGTTTGCCAAATCTGGAGTGGCTGGGAGGCAATCTGAATATCTATGACAACGACTACCTTGTCGACATCGACGGTCTCAGCTCTCTTGGCCACATTGGAGGTAACATTCGCGTTACCGGAAACACCGAGCTCATTGACATGGTGGGGCTGGCCTCCGTGACCTACGTAGGGGGTAGTATTAGTATCGAGAAGAACCTCGCTCTCATCAACATGAACGGCCTGGGCGGTATATCCGTTGCTGAGGCAGGCATCCGCATTTGGGATAACAGTGCCCTGGTCAGTCTGGACGGCCTGGACTCCCTTACGACCGTCGACGGGTGGTTCCGTATCGAAAGCAACAACAACTTGGTAGACCTCGCCGGCCTAGGCTCCCTCGCCTCTGTCACGGACATGCTCACACTGTTCAACAACGTGAGCCTAACGAATATGAACGGTCTCGAAGCGCTGACGTCAGTGGAATCACTCGACCTACGCTACAATGATAACCTGACAACTTTGGACGCTCTGAGCGCCCTGACCACCGTCGAAGCGGGCTTTGACATCCGTAGCAACGACACCCTTCCAGATTGTGAGAGCTGTGATTTATTGGGCCAATTGACCATCGGCCCCGCTGTCATCGTCATCGTATACCACCTCACCGATACGTGCAGTCCGGTAACTCTAGAAAACTGTCAATAGGGGCAATAGGGGACGACGTCAGACGAGCCGCGTGCCCGCTCCACCCTTGTTAGGCGTGTCGTCGAACACCTCGCAAATGTGGTAGATGCAGGTCATCCGATCCCCCGTACCACCGTGAACAAAATCGTGAATCGCGTTCGTGTAGCGAACAACGTCCCGCTCGTGAGGCGTGAGCTCGGGGTTTTCCGGATGCAGGGAAGAAAAGGGGGTCTGGAACGCTCCCGGATCACGCGGCCATCTGAAATGCCGGTTTTCGTTGTTTGTTCATGTTGCTCCAGAATAGCTCCAATCTCTCACTCAGATATAGACCACGCAGTGTCAGTACAGAGTT
>JAUVAN010000225.1 GCA_030591725.1 Deltaproteobacteria bacterium | reverse complement strand
CGACACCGTCGGAGAGAACAGCTGATACCTTGTAGTACCAGGTGCCTGCCGCCAGGCCGCTCGTGAGGGGTGCGGACGAGATGTCTGTAATAACGGGGGCGTTTCCCGGAGAGAGAACAACGGCTCGTTCAACCGAAGACAACACATCCTCCGTGTCCGAGAGGCCGCCGATCACGTAGATGAAATTTTTCTGTGGGATGAACTGAGAGATGGAGTCGTCAAATACCGGAACCGACACGACGAACGGGGCTCTTCTCGGGACGTTGAGGGAGTTGCCCTGCTCTCGCCAGGCGCCCAGAACACCGAAATTGGAGAGCTGGCATAGCTCCACGGTATCCAGAGTGGTGCCATCTTCGCCGGTATCACCACCGATGGCGTAGAGATACCGATTGCCATCCACGTCGTTGGCGAACGTTCCTCCAGGCATTCTTCTGCCGGTACTCAGGGACGCCGTTTCTTCGAAGTCGTTGAGATTTCCCGCAGGGTTCGTGACCAGGAACGACGAATAGGTGTAGTAGGTTTCCTCGTCCATGTTCCAGACCCTCACCAGGTACGGCCCCGCAGGCAGGTCGCCGGATTGTGTGGCCGTCGGGAAGATTGTGTCGATCTGGTTTTCCGAAACGGGTGTGACTCCATCGATGGTCACGGCGGTTTCCATGTCGGAGTCGATCAGCTCAATTCTCACGGGATCCCGGAAGTTCTGTCCGTAAATGGATACATCGGTATCGTCCTGGCTCGTGCCACGGCCTGGAACGATGGCCACCACTATGGGCACAGGTAGCGACACGACTTGAAACCCTTCTGTAAGGAAGCCGGTCGCCGCGCTCGATGGAGGATTGACCACCGTGACGTCGTAGATGCCAAGGGGTGCTCCGCCCGGTACGATGGCAGTCAGCGTGCTCTCATCGATGAATGCGACGCTCTCGAAATAAACCGGTTCCGCATCCGGTTCGTCAGTGAGGCGCATGTATGCTGTTGGAGTCGAGATGAACCAGCCGTCCCCAAAGATCGTCACGTTGGTGCGCGCGCCGGTCCATCCGAACGGGGGCTCGATTCCTATCAGGTCATGGTAAGTCGGCGGCACAACCGTCAGGCAATCCTCCAGCGTTCCGGATTTTCCGGTGGGGTTGTCTACTCTGATGTCATAGACGATCTGGGGATCTTCGGCTCCAATTGGCGGCACCAGGTTCTGTGGAATTATCGCAACAAACGTGTCGGTCTCACCCTCGGAAGACAATGTTACCCCCTCAGGCGGTACTTGAGTGGCTTCGCCCTCGGGCGGCACGAGCCAGACCTCGGGCATCACGACCCAGGGCGATGTTATGTTGCCGCCCTCGACGATCGGTGAGAATCCGGAACCGGATATCGTGAGTGTATTCGGCCCCAGAGCCGTACATATGGTGTCCGGCGTTACGGTCAGCACATCCGGAGTCGGCCCGCCACTTCCCGAACTACATGCTGTAAAAATGAACAACAAGGTTGCAAAGATTATAGTTCTATTCATTTTTCTGTTCCTTTCGAAGGCTCTGAAAACCCTGTTGCGCTGTACGAAACGGGACTTCTATTGCATCGTTCGCTCGACACTCGCGAGAGGTCCGCTGCCGTCGTTGCCTGCTATCGCCCACAAGTACCCGTTCACTCGTACGATTTCATAGTATCCGCGGCTTATGCTGAACGAGGAGGAGTTGCTTGTGCGCGAATGGAAGATATCGTTCGGCGGAGGAGGAGGCGGAGATCCGGGTGAGAACAGCAAGCGGGATGCGGCAGCGCTGCTGACACTGGGATCGCCTCCGATGTCTTCCGAGGAAACTGCGCAGAAGGTGAACAGGACGTCAAAATGCAGGGATGCTCCGTGGGCGTGGGTCGGATGACCAACCTGGAGCGTGTCTCCCTGGACCGTCCAGGCGCTGTTGTCACCATCCGCAGACACAATCTCCGTCACTTCAAAATCAATCAGGCCGTCGTTGTTGGTGCCCGCGTGGGCGTCATCACCGAGAATTGCCATCAGGTAAAGTGGGCCGGTCGGGACCGTTTTATCGAGGGGGATCTCGGGATCCGGGATGAAGTTTGAGCCGTCTTGCCCCTGATTTGTCAACAATACGTAGAAAGCCCGCGCGGTATTCAGGTTATAAGAAAGAGCGCTGAACGCGGCGAGCGTCCCGTCAGCCAGGACCTCAGCCCGCTCTCCGCTGACGTGGTAACCCGTGCCGCTTGCGTCCGGACGACCTCCGACCGCATAGAGATACGTGGCGTCGTCAATTGTTGCAGAGCCGCTTGGAACCGTTACGACCAGCGCCTCGAGGCCTTCCCTGGGAACAGTGAGGGTCGTCGACAGGGTCACCCACTTGCTGATGGAACCGAAGGGCAGCGGGGTAATGCCAGCGGCGTCCGGCGTAACGGACCCGTCGTCGTCATAGGTCGTGGCAGTCACACCATGGGCCAGAAGGCGCGTATCTCCCGAGTTTCCGGACGCATCGACGTTGCGGAAGATATTGTACGAGGTCGCTCCCGATATTGGTGTCCACTGAATGCTGACGGTGCCTGAACCTCCCGAGATCATCTCTCGCGAGGAGGCAAGGGTTTCACCACTCGGGGTTACCGCAGACACCTGGTAGTACCAGGTTCCTGCAGGCAGAGTTCCGGCAGATGCGTTGAATGAGGCAGCGTTGATTTCGGGCCGCGTATCAAGGCCCAGTATCTGCGCTCTCTCGATTGTGTCCAGGGCAGGGGTTGTCAGCGAAGCCAGGTTGGTGTTGATATCCGCGCCGCCCACCGCGTAGATCCATTTGTTGGCGCGCACCAGCGAATGTCCCTGACGTCCCACGGGCGATGAAGCACTGCCCATGAAATTATCCTCTCGAGAAGACGTGGTCTCGTTCCATTGTTGCGCGACCCACGGAACGCCGGGTTCGCCGGTCAAACTGATCGAGATAACCTCGACGTCACGCAGAACGTTGTCTCCGTCGTCAAGACCACCCGTCGTGTAGATGTAGGTTCCTCCGAAGGAGTCAAAGCCTGCAACGGAGCTCTGTCGCCACCTGGCCGTGATCAGGGCGTCGGGGATCTCGGTGTAATTGCCAACGTGGCCGATTGCCGACTCGGTAGCTTCGTAGCTGCAGAAAACGTCATACTGAGTGTCCGGATTGACGACTCGCACAGGGTAAATACCATTGCTCACGACCGTATGGTCGATCGCCGCAGTCAACTCGCCGGCCGTCACAAAGGTCGTGGCCATGTCGAGAGCGGTGCCGTCGGACTCCAGGAACTGGACTACCGCTCCGGACTGAAAGTATTCGCCCGTGACGGTCATGTTGAAGTCGGAAGCCGAGGGGTTCCGGAAGGGATCGATGTCGATGATGTTTGGCGGTGGAACGGTGTTGATCTCGAACTCGTCTTTCACCGTACCGTCCATCCAGAATGCGCCGATGCCGGACGGGTTTGTAACTTCGACCCAGTACATTCCAGCCGGTATGGAGTCGGTCTCGGAAGGGCAGACCCCCTCGAGCTCCAACGCCGAGGCGAAGACTACAATGCTGGCGGGATACCGCGCGCTCGGATCGGAAATGCTCACCCAGGTCACCATCGGGACTTCCTCGAAACCGGTGCCTTCGATGGCGACTTGTTTGTCCGATATGGCCGTATCCGTGGTGATGCCGGTCCAGGCCGAGTCGGGCGTGACCGACGTCACGGTCAGCGGCGTCAGATCCAGGGCATCGAAAGTAGCTGGACATACAACCGTCTCGTCATCGGGGTTGGTCAGGCTCACCTCGTAGGTACCGACGGCTACCTCACCCACCGCAACGTCCACAAACGCGCCGGTCGAGGCAACGACTGTGGCAGCGCCGAGGTCTGTTGATGTGGTGGTCGTGGTTTCGGTAACCTCAACCGTCATCCCGTCCATAAAACCGCCGCCTGTTACTGTAAACTCCGTTGCGGCCTGCGTAGTGATGGCCGCCGGATTTACCGCGTGACACTCGAAGGGATCCGGCCCGCTGTCGGCATCGGTATCCGTGTCGGTATCGGTATCCGTATCCGTGTCGGTATCCGTATCCGTGTCGGTGTCCGTGTCCGTCGAGCCGTCCACGCCCGCATCACCCTTGGGGCTGTTGTTCGAGCACGCGAACATGGTCAGGACAAACAGTACAAAAATCAGTTTTTTCATCTTCAATATCCTCCCGGCGCTGTAACACGCCAAACGATGCTTCTATTCGATGGGAATGGACTCGCAACCGAATGTCGCGGTCACGGTTTCCCACGCGCCACCTTTCAGGTCGGCGCACGCTTCTTCGCAGAACTCGACGGTATCCGAGTCAAGCCAGTGCCAGCCGGATCCATCCTCACAATCTTCGTCATAAGGAATGAGGCCGCCATCTCCGTAGAAGTTGACCATATTGGGATCTTGAGAGGCGTCATCCGGCAGACCACTCCAGTCGATGTCGAATTCGCAGCTGATGACATCTCCGACGATTGTCTGCAATGTGGTGACGAAAGCCGATGGATCGGCGGCTTCGTAGTACCCGGTGGTACCGCCCTGATTGGCGATTTCGTCCATGACCAGGGCCCAGTCGAGGCTGGCGCCGACTCCGATGACGTAGACGGGGTATCCATCGGCGTTCAGAGCGGCGGCTGCAGTGTACGTGGCCGTATCGTCCAGACAGTTGAGATTCATCCCCGCCGTAGCACAATTGCTGGGAGTAACTACGCAAGTGCACGTGGTTCCGTCCAGGGTCGGGTTGCAAGCCGGCGCGCCGTCGGTTGCCAGAAGAACGAATTTTTGAAGTCCGTCGCTGACGGAGTTCAGGTAGTTCTGGGCTGCCGCAAGGGCGGTCGCGGTCGGCGTGCCGCCGCAACAACTCACATCACTGGGTCCGAGAAGGTCCGCTATATCTCCCGCAGGATCGGCCGCGTCGAAGGGGACGTTTGCACCCGACGGAGCCCCGCACTGGTTGTAAACGGGGGCGTTGGTACAGCTCAGCGTTGGAAAGAACATGATCCCGAAGTTGACCTGCGCAGACATCTGCGAGGTAATATCGGTTATTGCGTCCGTGACATCATCCCAGAGGTCGTTGTTGCACATGCTGTTTGAGCGATCCAGGAGGATGAGCATGTCGACCGTAGTACCGGCTATCTCAAAATCGGATTCACCGCAGTTGGTATCGGTATCTGTGTCAGTGTCTGTATCGGAATCGGTGTCGCCATCGGTGTCGCCGTCAGTATCGGTATCACCGCCATCCGTTCCACCATCGTCGACCACCGGAGAGCCGCCGCCACAAGATGCCAGGGCCAGTGCTGTCATCGCAACGAATAAAAAGACTTTTTGTGTGAAATTGGTCATGATCTTTTGATCGTCCCCTTTCCTTCTTTCACAAACAAGGATTTGTTTGTGCCACTTCTTCTTCTAGACGAAGAGAAATGGTCGAATGGGTCACATAATATCACTTTTTGAAGTAATGCGTTGATGAATGACGATGCAGTCAGAATCCGAAGCGATAACCGAGGCTCGTCGCCACGTTACCACCGTTTGTGTCTCCGGTCAGTCGGTGGTCGAGGTTCGTGTACAGGTATCTTGCTTCCAGGACCAGGAAACCTGGTCCCAACGCGACATCCAGCCCCAGCAGCGCTTCCAACCCAATTTCCCAGCTCTGTTCGAAGTTCCGGCCTTCTGACAGGGTCGAGGTCTGGGTCGTCTTTAAAAACTGAACGGCCGGCCCGACTCCCAAAATCGGAATACAGACATATTTCAAACCCAGCGGCCTGAAGATCAGGTTCGCCGCGAACTTCAATTCGTGAACGTTGTTCACATAGGAATAAGCGCCGAGGTCAGGATCGTTCCCTTTTCCCACGAGGCGAGGGCGGGTAAACGAGGCGTCCAGAGCGATGGAGAGGCGGTGGTCGAGGGGGGGCAGCACAATCTCTGCAGCGAGTCCCGCAATAACGGATGGGTTGAGCCGTGAGGTGGGGAAGTTGACACCGATCCTGAACTGCAGGGTTGCGAATGGGTACGCGTCAGCCGGTTCGACGGGCTTGCTTTCCGGACCTTGCGCGGATGTGCTCTCCCTTTGTTGGGGAGAAGCGGGCAACAGTGGTGAGGTCATGGAAAGAACGATCGAGGCAAACGCCTCGCACCTCGAGAGCCATCCTTCATTCGAATCCTCTACGCTGAAGGTCTGCGGCGGGGAATCACCCGCCATATTCCAGAAACGGGCGTCGCTGAGGTCGCTGTTCGTCCAGACCACGGAATCGACATCGAAAAAAGTCGCTGACTCTTTTACCGCCGAGACATTGTTCACATCTGGCGAGGTGCTTGTGGTGGTATGAATTACAATCGGGAGACCGGCCAGATGCGCCTCGACGGATTGGACCAGATCTTCCCGGTGATCCCCCTGGAGATCCGGCACGATCAACAAGAGAGCATGAGTCTGTTTGTCGGCGAGTGAATCCTTCGGCGACGCAACGAATACCATTAACGGCATGACAACCAGCGCAATTTGCGAAGTGCTCCGGGCACGACCTTTCATGAAATTCTTCACGACATGGCTGATATCATGATTCCAGGGCGCTGACCAACGGTCTTGCTGATGCTGTTATCCTGCGGTCTTCTTGAGCGCAAAGAGCGCCCTGTCACGTCCGTCTCGTGCAACGTCGGCCAGCGAACCGCCGGGGTGGGTCGAGAGATAGTCTTCAAAGTGTTTCAATGCTTCTCGTGGACGGTTCATGAACATCAGCTTCATTTGACCGAGTGACACCATGCTGTTCCAGGCGGTCTCGGTATTCGGCTGGGATTCGATAATCTTCTCGTAGGTTTTTGCCGCAGCGCCGTACATTTCTACCTTGCGGTAGGACTGAGCCAATTTTACCAGCCGCGTGAGCAACGCGCGGTCGACCGGGAGGTCGTGTCGGGATCTTGCCAGTTTTTGGGCTTCGTCCACGAAGCTGAACGCCTGATGCGAGGCGGCGCTTTCGTTTCCGGTTAGTTGGGGCGCTGCGCCGTTGACGGTTTGTTCATCCGGGAGAAACTCAAGAGCTTCCCCGTCCATGCCTCGTACAAGCGCAATGTCCCGAGACATGGAAGCGATGGAGGCCGGCCTGACGGTATAGTCGTCGCTGGACACTTCCTGGCCGGGAAAGAGGGTCAGGGACTCGCCATTGTGTTTT
>JAUVAN010000250.1 GCA_030591725.1 Deltaproteobacteria bacterium | reverse complement strand
ATGATCTCCAGCCAGCGCTCCTCCCCGTTCTTGGCCACGATCTTGATTTCGTAAGGAGTGGGGGGGGCATCGCCATCGGCCCTGGCCTTGCCCCTGGCGCGTACCATGTCCTTGTAGTCCGGGTGCACCGTCTCCCAGAAGCCCATCTCCAGGAGCTCCTCTCGGGTGTATCCGCTGATGGCCACCGCCGCCGGGTTGGCGTAGGTCATCCTGGCGCCCTTGTGTAAAAAGATAGCCGCCGGGGTGGTCTCCGCGAGCGCCTTGAACATCGAATCGCTCTGGTGCATTGCCGCCTGGGCGTGTTGCAACTCCGTTATATCGGTGCCGAAGGTGAGCACCGCAGGTCGGTCTCGGTATTCGATAACCCGGCCGCCAAAGGAAAACCATCTGACCTCTCCCGCCCTGGTGATCACTCTGGCCACATAGCGCGGCGGCAGTGGCTTGCCTGCCATCTTGTCGATGGTTCGCGCCCTGGTTTTCTCACGGTCCTCGGGATGAATGAGCTCGAACATGGGGATCTCGCGCAGTTCGTCGCGGGAGTATCCGGTGATCCGTATGGTCTCCTGGTTGACGTACTGGAGTCGATTGTCCTGGTAGAGAAATACCACGGTGCCCATGGTGTCGATGAGGTTGAGGTAGGGCGCCTCTCCCTCGGCGATCTTGCCAAGTTCCCCCCCCTCAATAACTCGCAATCGCGTTCGAAGAAGCTCCACTTCAACCTGGAGATCCTCGATGGTTATTCCGGTCACGTCGTCCACTTTTTCCACCACTACTATCCTCCCGTTCGGCATGCGCAAACTGCGTCTGGCATCCGATAAGGTCTTATATCGTAAGATGAGATGAGTACCAGCCGAATTTCAGGTAGAGTCCGTACTTTGGATCAACTCAATCGAGAGGAAGAGCATGCAGAAACAAGGAAAGATAAACCGACTGATCCCTTTCATATTCGGTCTTATCGCCGGCATGGCGCTCGCAGGGATTGCCGGCTGGTTGTTGATGCCGGGCATGATGTTGACGGTGCATCAAAGCCGATATGACAGTGTTGAGGAAACCTGCAAGCATCTCACAGACGCCATCGAAGCCAATGGCTGGAAAAGCCCCGCGGTCCGCAACATGAACAAGGCGATGGCCAAAAGTGGCGTCCAGATGGACAACCAGGTGAGAATCGTGGAGCTATGCAATGCAAAGTACGCCAAGGATGTTCTCACTACGAATCCAGAGGTTTCAACCCTGATGCCCTGCGCCTGGGGCGTTTATAAAGGAAAAGACGGCAAGGTATACATTTCAGGAATGAACATGGGGCTCATGGGGAAAATGTTCGGAGGAAATATTGCCAGGGTCATGGGGGGATCCGTTTCAGTAGATGAGGAGAAGATGCTCGGGGGCGTTATTCGGGAATAGAAGTCTCACTCCAACAAGCCCCGGATGTCTTCGGGTGGGGGACATTCGATGGTGATGGCATCGCAGGTGAAGGGGTGTGTGAACGACAGGGAGGCGGCGTGCAGGGCGTGGCGCTTGTGGCCTGCGCGGCGTTCGATATCCGGTGTCAGTCCGCTCTCGATATACTCCAAAAAGAGATCCTCATCGGGGCCGTACATCTTGTCTCCCACTATCGGATGCCCCATGTGAGCCAGGTGAGCCCGGATCTGGTGCTGCCGGCCCGTCCGGGGTTTTATCTCCAGCAACGTGCGATCGCCGACGACCTCCAGCGTTCTGTACTCGGTGAGAGCGGGAAGTTGATACGAGGGTCCGCAGGCCATCTTTACCCGGATGACCGAATCGGGATCGAAGCCCATGGCGACCTCGATGCGGCCCGAGGGCGGATCCATCGCGCCGTCGATCACGGCCAGATAGGTCTTCTTCACTTTTCGCTGCGCGAACATCTTCTTGACCAGGCGCTCCGACTCCTGGCCCCGGGAGCAAAGCACGATCCCCGATGTCTCGGCGTCAAGGCGATGGGTGAGGATCGGCCTGTCCGGACCGTAACGCTCCTCCAGCAGGGCTGTGAGCGTGTTCTTGAGATAGCGGGCAGTGGGGTGCACCGGGAGACCGGCCGGCTTGTCTACCGCCATGAGCCACTCGTCCTCGTAGATCACACCGAAATGCCGGGGCGTGTCGGGTTCGTCCGGGGGCATCTTGTACACAGTGATCTGTTCACCCTCGCGCAGAACACGGTTCGGCTTGACCTGTTTGCCGTCTTCGTCGAATGCGAACTTTTTCAAGATCCTCTGCACCCGGGTCCTCGAAAGCCGGGGGATCCTGTTGGCGACAAATCTGTCCGCACGCCATCCGGCGTACTCGCGGGCAACCCGGAAGGTGAGCTCCAGAAACTCCGGATCTATATGCGCTGGCCGTTTCATCTCGCCGGCAGGATAGCAAAATTCCACACCCATGCACATGCGTCACCCGTACAGACAACTACAATCGAAGATGTTAGACTCCGGCTTTCCAAGGGAGGCGTAACTCGATGGCGAAACGTTCGAAGAAACCGGATTGTGTGAACCTGTTCGACCAGGCGGCGGACTCGATCAGGGATGAGTACAGGGATCGGCGAGGGGTGATGTCGTTCACGCAGTACCTGTCGGTGTTCGCGCGGCGGCCGCGTACCGCGTTACGCGATTCCTCCCGATACGTGCTGGACGCAATGGATTACTTTGGCTCGGCGAAGACCTCGCATCCATGGGGAGAGGTGACTCGTCACAAGATCTTCGACCTGGACTACGACGACGGGTCCAGACGGCTGGTGGGTCAGGAAAAGGCGCAATCTGCGGTGCGCTCCGCCATCGCTTCCCAGGTTCGGGACGGCGGCGTCAACCGTCTGATGCTGATTCATGGGCCGAACGGCTCCGCAAAGTCTACGCTGATCAACGGCCTGTTCAGCGGAATGGATCGATACTCCCGACTCGATGAAGGGGAGATGTTCCGTTTTCGATGGATCTTCCCCGCCCGCAAGACCGCCACAGAGCGAATCGGCTTCAGAGCGCGCCTCGACCGGGACAACCTCGACACGTTTGCGCACCTTGAAGACAATGAGATCGACGCCACTCTCGACTGTGAGTTTCGCGACCACCCGATCCTCCTTATCCCAAAAGCCGAGCGCCGGGATATCATGGAGAAGGCTCTCGAAGATGCGGGAATCGGCGACTACAAGATCCCCGAGCATTTCTTCAATGCGTCCCTGTGCCACAGGTGCAGGCAAATTGCCGACGCGCTGATGCGCACCCACCGGGGAGATATCAGAAGGGTGCTGGCGCATGTGCAGGTGGAGCCCTGGGCTTTCTCGCGGCGCTACATGCGCGGCCTTGTCCAGGTGGGGCCACAGCGGTCCGTCGACGCCGGGCAGCGCCAGGTCACGGCGGACCGGAGCCTGTCGGCGCTCCCCCACGAGATGCAGAACATGACTTTGTTCGAGAGCTACGGTCCTCTTGTCTCTGCATCGGGAGGTGTCCTGGAGTTCGAGGACATGCTCAAGCGACCGCTGGATTCCTTCAAGTACCTGCTGGGATCGATCGAGTCCGGAGAGGCGACCATCGGTCAGTCGATCCTCAAGCTCAACACGGTGTTGATTGCTACCAGCAACGACGTGATGCTGGAGGCGTTCAGGGATCATCACGAGTACCCGTCGTTCAGGGACAGGATCACGCTGATTCCTGTTCCCTACATGACGCGAATGAGTGACGAGCGGCAGATATACGAGTTGCAACTGGTCCCTCACGTCGGGCGCCACGTCGCTCCACATGCAGTGAGCGCGGCTGCCCACTGGTCAGTGCTCACCCGGTTGCACAAACCCAACCCGGACGCCTACTCCGAGAGTCTCGCTCCGGTGATCAAGGAGCTGACTGCCTCGCAGAAGTGCGACCTCTACGACTCGGGTATTGTCCCCGAAGATCTCAAAGACGAGGTTGCGGCCGAGTTACTCGACGCTGTTCCACTGATACAGACGGAGGACGCCGCCACCTGGCAATACGAGGGGCGATACGGGGCCTCGCCCAGGCTCATTCGCCAGGTTCTGTTGACAGCCTCGTTGCGTGAGGACTTCGATTGCCTGTCTCCGTTCTCGGTCATCGAGGAGTTGGAGGCCGTCAGCGGTCGCACCAGGGAGTATGCCTTTCTGGAGATAGCTGAGCAGGAGGGTGGTTACCACTCCCACGTCGATTTCCTGAAGGTCGTGCAGAGCAGGGTGCTCGATCAGATAGAGTCGGAGGTTCGGAGCGCGAGCGGGCTGGTCGAGGAGCATCGTCACGAGGAGTTGCTTGATAAATACGTCATTCACGTCAGCCAATATGTAAAGGGAGAGAAGATACTCAACGAGACCACCGGCCAGGACGAAGATCCCGACGAGCAAATGATGAGCGCAGTGGAGGAAAGCCTCGGGATCGCGCAGGGTGAGAGGGAGGACTATCGCAAGGGTGTGATCTCCAGGATAGCCGCATGGGCCATAGAACACCCTGGTCAGAAGATGATGGCGGCGGCGGTCCTTCCTGGTCAGCTGCAGCGTTTGCGAACAGCCTACTTCGACCGACAAAGGGAAAAGGTCGCACGGGTTGCGCTTCTGGCCATGCGCGTGATGGAAGGTGACGACGCGCACATGGACAAAACGGAAAAAGCCGCCGGTAGAAAACTCAAGGATGGAATGATAAAGGATCATGGGTACTGCGAGTCATGCGCCAGGGAAGGCATCGGACGACTTCTCGCAGACCGTTTCAAGGACAACTGAGGATGTGGATGAAATGAGTAAAGAGAAACTCGGCGAAGCAGGTGAGGAGTTGACCCCGCTCGATCGTCTCGTGATGGTAGCGGACGCCATCTTCGATCGGGCCATCAAGCTCGATGGTATCAAGCTGTCAAAGAAGAACGACGAGGCGAGTCAGTCCATCGAGGAGACACGCGACGCTGCCTTCGGGGGGTGCATTCAGGTATGGAAGGTCATCTTGCTGCTCCTTCCCACTTCAGGGCTGGACCATCCGAGTCACAAGGACCTGGAGATGAGCGCGTACAAGGTGATCAGCCGCTGTTTTCACCGTCTCGACAACCTTGCGGCCGCGCGCAAATACATCACCAAGGGCATCGACGCGGGCTACAAGGACGGCTTCATCTCGCTCGGAGCCATATGCCTGGATCTCGGACTCCACGACGAGGCCGAATCGGCCTTCAAGACCGCCATAAAAATAGAAGTGCAGGAGACCAGGGCACATGCGGGACTGGGTGAGTTGTACTTCGCCATGGGGACGGAGAAGCTCAAGACCGATCCAGGGCACAGCGACTTCTTTTCGAGGGCGGAGGAGGAGTTCGTCATCGCGGGCAAGGAGCGTTTCACCGAGGGTTTCGATCGCGCCATGGATCTTTTCGAGGCCGTGGGCATGAGGGACAAGGCGCTCTCGGTGGGCAATCGCGCGGCGGCGTTCTACGGCGAGCACAAGACCAATTACGGAGGTAAGTTGAGAGCTCTCAACTCGAGAATACGCAAGCTCACCGGGGAAGGGCGACACGATCGCATCGTCGAAGGCGTCGGCCGCAAGCTCGGAAAAGTGCTCGGAGGAAAGCGGTAATTACGGAACAAGCAGTCCAGAACGGAGATACCGCTTCTACTGCCCGGAGTTCCAATCGTTCCATTTCACAAGTGCTTCCAGGTTGCCTGCTGAGTCCGGATCGTCCATGGGGGCGTAGCCGAAATTGTCGCCGCTGGATTTGACGAGGGCGTCCATTGCTTCGTTTCTGAAAAGTGGAATCTCGCCGCTCTTCATGATCTCCAGCAGGATTTTGCGGCCGGAGGATGGGTCGAGCGCGAGAAGCCTGATACCCATGGCGACACGCAACTCCTCGTCGTCTGTCGCGGCGATTGCCTTGTTGATCACCGCCGCGTCGGTCGCTTCCTTCAGGATTCCGGTTCGCTGGGTGATGTCGACCGCGGAGAGTTTTTCTATGAGCGAGGTCTCGGGGGGGGCGTCGTGATGGTGATCGTCATGATCCATATCTGCGCCGTGCCCGAGGGAATGAGTCTCTCCCTTGCAATCGTGATCGTGTCCGCAATCAGCCGGGGAGAAAAGACCTCCCATCATGTAGAAGGCGATGGTTATCACGGCCGTCGCGGCTATCCCTGCGGCCACGTAACCGGCGGCAACCCCCGGTCGGGCCGATCGAATCACGAAGAGCACAAGGGCCACCAGCAGGAGCGCCGCGCCGTAAACCGAAACAACCATGGGTCCGCTGGGAAAATCGAATGTGTAGCTTGCGACCAGCCCTACAAAGGACACCAGGGTGCCTGCCCCCCAGCCGATGAGGAGCTGGTGCATGAGCCGGTCGGTGATGGAGATCGCCATGATGGCGGGAACCACCAGGAAGACGAACACGAGCAGGACTCCGGCGGT